>CAMHCD010000058.1 GCA_946183545.1 uncultured Clostridia bacterium | reverse complement strand
GTTCCGTTCCAGCCGGTGTTGACGAGGTAAGCCTTTGCACCGCTCTTTTCCATTCTCTTTACCAGCTCCTCTGCGTACTTGGTGGGATGCAGCTCGAGGAACGCCTGACCGAAGCAAGCAGAGAAGGTGGGAGTGGGCTCGGTGATGCCGCGCTCTGTACCGGCGAGCTTAGCGGTAAAGCCGCTAAGGAAGTAGTACTGTGTCTGCTCGGGAGTGAGGATGGATACGGGAGGCAGTACGCCGAAAGCGTCTGCGGACAGGAAGATAACGTTTTCGGCAGCGGGACCTGCGGAAACAGTGTTAACATTCTTTACGATCTTTTCGATGTGCTCGATAGGATAGGAAACACGGGTGTTTTCGGTAACGCTCTTGTCGTCAAAGTCGATTTTGCCGTCCTCCGCAACAGTAACGTTTTCGAGCAGCGCGTCTCTCTTGATAGCGTTGTAGATGTCGGGCTCGCTCTCCTTGTCAAGACCGATAACCTTAGCATAGCAGCCGCCCTCAAAGTTGAATACGCCGTTGTCGTCCCAGCCGTGCTCGTCGTCGCCGATAAGCAGACGCTTGGGGTCGGTGGAGAGGGTGGTTTTGCCGGTACCGGAAAGTCCGAAGAAGATAGCGGTGTTCTTGCCTTCCATGTCGGTGTTTGCGGAACAGTGCATGGAAGCAATACCCTGAAGCGGCAGGTAGTAGTTCATCATAGAGAACAGACCCTTCTTCATTTCGCCGCCGTACCATGTGTTCAGGATGACCTGCTCACGGCTGGAAACGTTGAACAATACCGCTGTTTCGGAGTTAAGACCGAGCTCCTTGTAGTTTTCTACCTTAGCCTTGGAAGCGTTGTAGCATACGAAGTCGGGCTCGAAGTTTTCTTCCTCTTCCTTGGTGGGCTTGATGAACATGTTCTTGATGAAGTGAGCCTGCCATGCGACCTCCATGATGAAGCGAACTGCCATACGGGTGTCCTTGTTTGCGCCGCAGAAGCAGTCTACTACATAAAGCTTTTTGCCGGAAAGCTCGTCAACGGCAAGCTTTTTGCAGGCAGCCCATGTATCCTCGGAAGCGGGATGGTTGTCGTTGGGATATTCGGGAGTCGTCCACCATACGGTGTCCTTGGACTTTTCGTCCATAACGATGAATTTGTCTTTGGGAGAACGGCCGGTATAAATACCTGTCATTACGTTAACAGCGCCCAGCTCGGTGAGCTGACCCTTATCAAAGCCCTCCAAAGCGGGATTCATCTCGTCCTCAAAGAGCTGCTCGTAAGAGGGATTGTAAACGATCTCTTCTACGTTGTTAATGCCATACTTGGTTAAATCAAGATTTGCCATAATAGTTGCCTCTTTTCATATTTTTTACGACTATCATCATACCACATTTTTCAGCATATTGTCAATATTGCCGAGTTGACAAATAAAACTGTACAAATGCAATTTTTTCAGCTATAAAATGCAAAATGCGTTGATTTTAGCGGAGTTGACGGTGATTTATTGCTGTTTTTTGAAAGGAACCTGCTGCGCTTCCTGCAAAACAGGCGTGATGCAGCAGAAAATGATTTCACTAGAAGCATCGGTAAAGACCAATCATTGTAGGGAACGGTCTTGACCGTTCCGTTGGTTGGGAACAAAACGATATGCGCTCAATCTCGGTTCGGTCAAGACCGAACCCTACGATTTTAAGTGAACAGCGCCCGGCATTGCAACTTACCTTCACCATCAATTTTAAAAGCCGACACAGAACAGTCTGCGTCGGCTTTTGGTTAAAGTATTATCTGTAACGTGTGCCGCCCTTTGATTTTGCTTTGGGGATCTTGGCGGTATTGAACTTGCTTGCTTTTTTAGAGCTCACCTGTTTTTTGTATCCGTCGTCATAGTCGGACTCATCGCGGTAACGCGAGGGAGCGGAGCCGCCTGCTGACTTTACGCCTTTGATGGGAGCGGCGTTTTTACGTCTGACAGCGGAAACTATCAGGTAGGTAAAGCCTGCCACGCTGAGGATCACCATGGCGATTCCAATCACGAGGAACATATGACCGTTGTCTGCCTTGGAGGTATTCTTCTGGATAAACGAAAAATCGTCTCCGGAATCCGCTCCGCCCTTTTGGGCTTTGGTAAGGCTTGCCTTGATGTCGTTCCAGTCGTTTTTGGAAAGCTCGTTGACGTCAATGTCCTTTTCGGTCTTGATCAGCGGAGCCGAGGGCGCTGTGCTGACCGGCGGTTCATACGACTGACCGCCGCCTACATATACCTCGGACTGGTCTGAATACTCGTTGCCGTCGCTGTCATAATAGACGCTGCTGCTATTATCCGAGCTGTTTGAGTTGTTACCGTCACTGTAGTTGTTGGTGTTAGTGTTGCCGTTGTCACTGTTGCCGCCGTTGCCCGGGTCATAAGGCGGATCGGTGTATACAACAACGGGATCGGTATAAACAACGACCGGATCGGTGTAGACAGGCTCGGGGGTGATCGGGTCTGTATAGACGGGCTCAGGGTCTACTATTACGGGTGTGTCGCCGCCCTGACCGCCGCCGTCAATGTTGCCCTCCGCGCTAACGGAAGCGGAAAACATAGTGAATGCGCTTAGGCTGAAAATCAGTGTTAAAAGGGCTGTTATTAGTTTTGTATGTTTGTTCACAGCGGATCTCCTTTCACACGTATTTGCCGGAATTATTTACCTGCGGATTTCGAGTCACCTGCTCCGGCAGCTGTTGCGGCTGCTGTTGTGGGCTGAACAGGCTCAAAGAACATCTTGGGATCGTAACCGTCCACCGCGTTGTTCTTTTCGTACTTGAGCGACTTGGTCAATTCCTTTAAATACTTTTTGAAATCGTCGGACTTCATCTTGGCGAGAACTTGCTTTTTCTGTTCGCCGTCCTTGAGGTAGGTAGTTGCCTTATCCTTGATATCATCCTTATAGATGAAGTACAGCATAGCGTTTTCCTTTTCACCAACGGTGATGGTAGTCGCCTTTTTGCTGTCGAGCTTCTTTAAAGCTTCCTTGAACTCGTCGCCCATAGACACGTCTTCAAGCTTTTCAACGTTGGCGGTGGGTTCAAGCTTATCGTCATTGTTTGCCTTGCGGTATGCCTTTGTTACATCGTCAAGGGACTTGCCGTCCTTGTTGATGTCGTTTACATAGCCGTCAAACTGTTTCTTGGTCTTTTTGACCTCGTCGTCGGACATAGCTACGTTCTTCGACTGACCTGCCTCGTCGGTGGTGGAGGAGTACAGAGGAGTGCTGTAGTAGCTGTAGCTTACATACTCGTCGGTGAAGAACTTCTTGAGATCGTCGTCCTTGACTTCCTTGGAACCGCCCTTGCCGTATACAGCATAGAACAGGTCGTTCTGGAACAGGTTTGCGTCAGCCTGTACATAAATGAAGCTCTCCTCGGAGATGCCGTACTTGCTGTAAATGGTGCTCAGAGCAGGAGTTTGCTGATACTGCTGCTGGATTCCGACTTCCCAATACTGCTTTGCCTGGTCACGCGCACCCTGGAGGGTAGCCTCGTCATAGGTAGCGTTTTCCTTTTTCATTTGCTCTTCAACTACAAGGAAGGTCAGGCAGTCTTCCTGCGCCTTGTCCTTGATCCACTGACGCGCAACAGCCTTGTTGCCGTCGTCGTCGGTGATCTCCATGTCGAGCCAGCTGTCCTTTGCGCCGTCATACTTGTCCAGCTTTTCGGCATATCCCTTTGCGGTAGAGTATGCGTTGCTCAGGCAGTAGATGTAAACGCCGATGGGGAGCTCTTTTTCGGTTGTTTTGTAAGACCATTCTTTGTTCAGGCTGCAGCCGGACGCTACCGCGGTAAACGCCATCATAAGCGCCAGAACCAAAGAACCCAGTTTCACTGCGGGTTTCATATTTCTTTACCATCCTTCAATTATTATTCCCATACGTTATCAACGGTGCCGCGTTAAGAAAAGTGCAGCCGGTCGGCCGTCCGTGTCATGAACATCCGCCGGAAGTTCACTTTATGGCGGAGAGTTAAGAGGTTGTTCCCCGGTGATCTTTCAAATGAAATCATTTCTTATTATGACGCCGTCGTTCGTCTTGGGTACGTACCATATAAGTATACACAATAATTTTTTAGTTGTCTACAATTTCTTTGAATTTTATAAAATATTTCACGATTTTTTCACAGTTATACCCCGAAAACCGCCTTTAAAACGTCCACGGAACCCTTTCCTGCCGGACATTTTACGCTTAACGAGGGCTTGATTCCCGCGTTCAGGGTAGCTTTTCCTCCTACCGCAATGAGCAGATCGGCAACCGCAGGGGATTTTAGCTCCTTTACAAAAAGGTTGACTACCGTGTCAGTCTGGCGTATCTCATACACACCCATGCTGTATGCCTTGTTGCGGATAAGTGCTATGTCGATAAGTCCCTCCACCGCTTCCGGTATCTTGCCGAAACGGTCTTTGAGCTCGTCGCGCACATCGTCCGCGTCCTCGCGGCTGCGTATGTCCGCGATCCGCCGGTACACATCGAGCCGCAGAGTCAGGCTCTCGATATAGCTTTCGGGGATATGAGCGTCCACGCTGAGGTCGATAAGGCAGTCGATGTCGGCGCTTTTTTGTTCAACGCCCTTTTCCTCGTTGACCGCCTCGCCCAGAAGCTTTAGGTACATATCGTAGCCGACGCTCTCCATGTGACCGTGCTGCTGCGCGCCCATTATGTTGCCGGCACCGCGCAGCTCCAAGTCGCGCATGGCGATCTTAAAGCCGCTGCCGAACTCCGTGTATTCGCGGATGGCGGCAAGGCGCTTTTGCTGGATCTCGGAGAGCACCTTTTGGCGGCGGAAGGTAAAATAAGCGTAAGCGCGCCGCATGCTGCGTCCTACTCTGCCGCGCAGCTGGTGAAGCTGAGACAGTCCCATGCAGTCGGCGTTTTCTATAATCAATGTGTTTGCGTTTGGCAGATCAACGCCCGTTTCAATAATGGTGGTGCAGACGAGCACATCGACCTCGCGGTCGAGCATCTGCCGCCACACCTCGCTGAGCTCCTGCTCCTTCATCTTGCCGTGACCCACAGCGATACGCGCCTCGGGGATAGCCTCGGCAATGCGGTTGGCGCAGGAATGGATGGACTCTACGTTGTTGTGCAGATAAAAGACCTGACCGCCCCGCCGCAGCTCGCGGCGTATGGCTTCATTTATAACGGCAGGGTCGTGCTCCAGCACATAGGTCTGCACCGGCTGACGGTTGAGCGGAGCCTCCTCGATGACGCTCATGTCGCGCAGACCGCTCATAGCCATGTTGAGTGTTCGCGGTATCGGGGTAGCCGAAAGGGTGAGCACGTCCACGTTTTTGCACAGCTCCTTGAACCGCTCCTTTTGCTGCACGCCGAACCGCTGTTCCTCGTCGATTATGGCAAGTCCCAGGTCGCGGAATACAACATCCTTTTGCACCAGACGGTGGGTGCCGACTATCATATCCACCTCGCCGCGCTTAAGGCGTTCCAAAATCTCTTTTTGCTGCTTTGGCGTGCGGAACCGCGACAGCAGCTCCACGCGGATGGGATAGCCCTCAAACCGCTTTGTAACGGTCTGGTAGTGCTGCCATGCCAAAATGGTGGTCGGGCAAAGCAGCGCGCACTGCTTGGAGTCCGCTACGCATTTGAACGCGGCTCGAAGCGCGACCTCGGTCTTGCCGAAGCCCACGTCGCCGCAAAGCAGTCTGTCCATAGGTGCCGTGCGCTCCATATCGTGCTTGATTTGAGCGGCACAGGCAAGCTGGTCGGGAGTTTCCTCGTACTCAAAGCCCGCCTCAAAGTCGCGCTGCCACTCGTTATCGCGCGAAAAGGCGTAGCCCTGCGCCCTCATACGGGCGGAATAAAGAGCGATCAGCTCCTTGGCTATGTCCTTGACCGAGCTTTTGACGCGCGCCTTGGCTTTTTGCCAATCCTGCGAGCCCAGGCGAGTCAGCTTTACCTTGCCGTTGTCCTGCGAGCCGATGTATTTTGCGACCATGTCAAGCTGGGTTACGGGCACATAGAGCACGTCGCCCTTGGCATAGTCGATTTTTATATAATCCTTTGTTATTCCGTGAGTGTCTATTTTCCTGATCCCGTTAAACACGCCGATGCCGTGGACGCTGTGTACAACGTAATCGCCCGCGCTCAGCTCGGAAAGGCTGTATATCTCCTGCCCTTCCTTTTTTCGCTGTCTTTTGCGCTGCTGCGGACGGTACTGCGCCTGACCGTAGGTTATCAGGAAGAATTTATCGCCCGGGCTTTCAAAGCCGGCGCTCAACGCGCCCGGGCAAACGGTCAGCCTTCCCTTTGTAAGCGCCGCAGGGCTTTCGGCGTAGTCCGCCGGATATCCGTCGTTTTGCAGGCTGTCGCACAAATTCTTTGCCGCGCGTTCGGTACCTGCAAAGATCACTCCTCTGCTCTGAGGCGTAAACAATCCCTTTACGTCCTCGCTGAGCTGGTTATATGAGCCCTGCCACGGAGAGAGCTGTTTGAACGTAAAGCTGTACGCCTCGCTCAGCTTTATGTCCATGCTGCCGTGCACAAAGCTTTCGAGCAATATCGCGCCGTGAGACGCAAAGCGTTCGGAGCACTCGTTCCACGTCAGGGAAAAGCGGTCGAAGCCGCGCGCGAGCACACCGTCGGCAAAGCCCTGCTTGAGCTGTTCATTGTTTTGGAAGTCCGTCGCCTTTCCGCGGTCGCGCACATTATTGTATTCGGACACAAACAACAGCGAATCGCGGTCAAGGTGATCCAAAAGGCATTTCGGGTTTTGATATATTTGCCCGATAAACTTATCCGCGTTGGCAGGCGTTACCCCTCCGCGAAGCTGCTCCGCCTCGGCATACAGTCGCTCGCGAGCCTTGGCAGCGGATTTGCCTCGCAATAGCCCCGCCGCATGGATGATCTTGTCGGCGAGTGCGTTTTTGTCCTCGATTATGATTTCCGTAGAAGGAGTCAGGCGGATCTCATCAGCCTTTTTAAACCTGCGCTGGGTTTCTATATCAAAATAGCTCAGGTCGGTGATCTCGTCGCCCCAAAACTCAACACGGACAGGATTGTCCGCGTCGGGCATAAAGAAGTCCAGTATACCGCCGCGCAGCGAAAACTGACCGCTGCCCTCTACCGCGTCGAACCGCTCGTAGCCCAAAAGAGTAAGAGCGCGCACCGCCTGAGACGGAGCTATCTCCATGCCCTCTTTTAATATAAGTGAGGCGTTTATAAGCACCTCTTGGGGCACGGTGAGCTGACATGCCGCGTCAACGCAGGTAATGACCGCGTCGCAGCTACCCTGAGCTATGCCCAAAAGCACCTTTATCCGCTCGTGCTCGTATTCGTGCGAGCGGCTTTGCATATCTAAAAAGTTATAGTCGCGTACCGGATAAACCAACGCGTTTAACCCCATGCAACACAAATCGTTGCACAGGGTCTGAGCCTCGCGCTCATCTGAGGCAATACACAGCGCAGGCTGTTTTTTGCCCTGAGTCAGCGCAAAGATGATACTTGCCTTTGTTACAGGGGAAAGTCCCGACACACACAGCGAGCGTCCGCGCTTGACGTTCTTTTGCAGCGAGCAAAACACGCTGTTGCCGTCAAAAACTTCCCTTAAAAAATCCATTTGCTTCATCAGTTGTACAGGTTCATGGCACGCGCGGCGTCGCCCTTGATTATAAGTTCGGCGGCCGCGGCGGCTTTTTCAAATTGCTCGTTCATTGTTTTGCGTTCGGCGGAGGTAAACTGCGACAGCACCCAGTCCGCCAGATCCCACTGTGGATTAGGTTTTGCGCCGATACCGATTTTTATGCGCGGAAAGGTGTCCTTGCCGCTAAGGTAAATTATGCTGCGCATTCCCTTTTGACCGCCGTCGCTGCCCTGCATACGGATGCGCATTTTGCCGACGTCCAGCGACACGTCGTCGTAGATGACGATAACGTTTTCGGGCGGAAGCTTGTAGAAGTTCATCGCCTCTACCACAGCCTGACCGCTGTTGTTCATGTAGGTCGTGGGCTTCATCAGCAGCACCTTAGAGCCGCCTATGTTACATTCGCCGGTGTAGCTTTTGAACTTGACGCGGTTAACGCGGCAGTGCTCCTGCTCGGCAATGTAGTCGATCGCCATCCAGCCCGTGTTATGGCGAGTGTTTTCATATTTGCGGTCGGGGTTGCCGAGCCCAACAATCAGGTACTCCACAGCTCCGCCGAAGGTTTTTTTCCTAAACATATTGTTTCCTCTATACGCAGACAGGGCGGACTTAGAAAAGTCCGCCTGTTTTATGAATTGTATTCACTTAATTAAATGCCGGAGTAAATGGTTTGTCGTTATAGATTCTGGCGATGGCTTCGGCAAAGATGGGCGCGGTGGGAAGGAAGGTGAACTTGTCAATCTTCTTCTCCTCGGGAACAGGGATGGTGTCAAGGAGGATAACTTCCTTGATAGCGCTGTTCTGGATGCGCTCGATAGCGGGACCGGAAAGCACGGCGTGAGTCGCGCATGCGTAAACCTCGGTAGCGCCGCCCTTTTCAACAATAGCGTTAGCCGCGTTGCACAGAGTACCGGCGGTGTCGATCATATCATCAACCAAAATAACCTTTTTGCCCTTGGCGTCGCCGATGATGTTCATTACCTCGCACACGTTAGCCTTGGGTCTGCGCTTGTCGATGATGGCAAGTCCCGTACCGATTTTTGAAGCGAAGTTACGCGAACGGGTAACGGAGCCCAAGTCGGGGGAAACAACGATGAAGTCGTCAAAGTTGCTGCCGATCTTTTCCTTCATGTGATTTGCAAGGATGCCGGCGCCGTGAAGATGGTCAACGGGGATGTTAAAGAAGCCCTGGATCTGGTTTGCGTGCAAGTCCATGGTCAAAACTCGGTCTGCGCCTGCGGTGGTGATGATGTCTGCGCAAAGCTTTGCGGAGATCGGATCTCTCGCCTTGGCTTTTCTGTCCTGTCTGGCGTAGCCGAAGTAAGGCATTACCGCTGTGATTCTTGCCGCGGAAGCTCTCTTCATAGCGTCGATCATAATCAAAAGCTCCATCAGGTTGTCGTTGACGGGGGTGCAGGTGGACTGAACAATAAAGCAGTCGCTGCCTCTGACGGACTCATGCAGTGAAACCGCGATCTCGCCGTCCGAGAAGTGGGTGCAGTCGCTCTTGCCCAAAGGCAGACCGAGACAGCCCGCAATGCCCTGCGCAACGTCAACGTTTGAGTTGCCCGAGAAGATTTTGATGTCTTTACCGTGGAAATTCATGTGAACGCTCCTTTTCCTAAGATATCCTCATTTGTTCTCTTGGTTGTATATGTAAAATGTCAATTGCTATTGACATGATTCCATCACGAATTAATGATTCAGCAATGGTATCCCTTCGCCTTGGCGATATCGTTTAACTCCTGCAACTGAGCAGGGTCGTTGGCGCCGAGCACGGCGTCGCTGCACTCCGCTGTATACGCGCCGACGGTCTGTCCGTCGGAAAGCAGCAGCTTGATCGCGTCGGGCAGATAATATTCGCCCGCCTTGTTGTCACTCTTGATGCGGTCAAGCACGCTGAGCAAAAGCTGACAGTCAAACCAGAAGCCGCCGGAGTTGACCTCGTCGATCTTAAGCGTCTCCTCGTCAGCGTCCTTCTGCTCTACAATAGCCTTAAGGTTGCCGTTTTCATCGCGCACTATCCTGCCGTAGCCGGTGGGGTCGTCGACCTTGGCGGAAATCACCGTGGCGGCGCTGTTTGTCGCGATATGCTGCTTAAGCGAGTTTTGGATGGTCTCCGCTGTCATAAACGGCGCGTCGCCGTTGAGGATGACCACATTGCCGTCGTGACTCTTCAAAAAGTCCTTTGCCATCATTACGGCATGACCGGTACCCAGGCGCTCAGCCTGATACACGCTCTCAACAACAAAGTCGAGAGTGGCAAGATATTCGTCTATACATTCCTTTTTAAAGCCCTTTACCACGCAGATATCGTCAACGCCCGCGTTCCTTACCGCGTTCATCACCCACAGCAGCATGGGCTTTCCCAGAACCTCGGAAAGGGTTTTGGGTTTTTGTGACTTCATACGTTTTCCCTCGCCCCCGGCAAGGATGACGGCGCAATTACTCATAGTAAAACCTCATTGTTAAGTATTGTAAAGCGAATCCCGTTCGCTCAAAGCGCTTATATGCACATTAATAGTAACACAAAAAATCGTCCGATTTCAAGTGGATTTTTCAAAAAAAACCACGCATAACGGCAAATTAAACGATTTATACAATATTCATAAAATTTGCAGGCGTTTTTTAGAAGAAAAAATTTCAAAAAAATATAGCTATTTTTGCCTTTATTTGGTATAATATCTTTTAGGCTTATATATGTTGGCAGGATTGTTTCTGCCACAGCCACATAAACATTTTTAGGAGGTTTACCAATATGGCAAACAAATGGGTTTACCTTTTCTCAGAAGGTAATGCAAACATGCGCGAGCTGCTTGGCGGTAAGGGCGCTAACCTGGCAGAAATGACCAGCATGGGTCTTCCCGTACCCCAGGGCTTCACTATTACGACTGAAGCTTGTACTCAGTACTATGAGGACGGCAGAAAGATCAATGACGAGATCATGGGTCAGATCAACGAGTACATCGTTAAGATGGAAGAGATCACCGGCAAAAAGTTCGGCGATAAGGAGAACCCCCTGCTTGTATCCGTTCGTTCCGGCGCAAGAGCTTCTATGCCCGGTATGATGGACACCATCCTCAACCTCGGCCTTAACGAAACTGTTGTTAACACAATTGCCGAGATGTCCGGCAACCCCCGTTGGGCTTGGGACTGCTACAGAAGATTTATCCAGATGTACTCCGACGTTGTTATGGAAGTCGGCAAAAAGTACTTTGAAGAGCTCATCGACGAGATGAAGGAGAAGAAGGGCGTTACTCAGGACGTAGAGCTTGACGCTGACGACCTCAAGGAGCTGGCTAACCAGTTCAAGGCTGAATATAAAGAGAAGATCGGCGCAGACTTCCCCGACGATCCCAAGGAGCAGCTCATGGGCGCTGTTATGGCAGTGTTCCGTTCCTGGGATAACCCCCGTGCCAACGTTTACCGTCGTGACAACGATATTCCTTATTCCTGGGGTACCGCTGTTAACGTACAGTCAATGGCATTTGGTAACATGGGCGACGATTGCGGTACCGGCGTAGCATTTACCCGTGACCCCGCAACCGGCGAAAAGAAGCTGATGGGTGAGTTCCTGACCAACGCTCAGGGCGAAGACGTTGTTGCAGGCGTTCGTACTCCTATGCCCATCGCTCAGATGGCTGACAAGTTCCCCGAGGCTTTCGCACAGTTCAAGGACGTATGCGC
>CAMHCD010000057.1 GCA_946183545.1 uncultured Clostridia bacterium | reverse complement strand
TATATTATTGGAGGTATATGCATGTACAAAAACGTTCTTTTTGACTTAGACGGCACACTTTTGCCGATGAATATGGAAAGATTTGTAGAGCTGTATTTAGGCTCTATCTGCAAGCGCTTTGCTCCCGATATCGGCATAGACCCAAAGCTGTTTGCAAAGGGTATTTGGACAGGCGCGTCAGCAATGGCAAAAAACGACGGCGACTGTCTTAACAGCGAGGTCTTTTGGCGCACAATGAACAGTGTGTGCAACAAGGATATGCGCGGCTACGCCGATGATTTTGACGACTACTACCGCAATGAGTTTATCGCCGCCAAACCCGCAACAAGCGTTTCGCCCTATGCAAGCAAAACCGTGTCGCTGCTAAAAAATCTCGGCTGCAAAATGATCGTTTCTACCAACCCTATCTTTCCAAAGGCGGCAACCTACCGCCGTATCGAATGGGCAGGGCTTGATATTAATGATTTTGAGTATATAACCACCTACGACAACAGCTCACGCTGCAAGCCTAACCTGAACTACTTTGCCGACATCTGCTCTGTTTGCTCGGTCGTTCCCGAGGAAAGCCTTGTTGTGGGCAACGACGTAGACGAGGATATGTGCGCGTCAAGGCTGGGTTTTGACGTGTATCTTATAACCGACTGCCTTATAAACCGCAAAAACAAGGACCTCAAAATGTACCGTCACGGCAGCTTTGAGGACTTTTACAATTGGATAAGTAAGAATAAGGGCTGATGATTTGAAAACAATAAAACGCATAATTTGTTTGGTTTTATCCCTGATCATGCTGACAGCCGCGTCTCAGGCGGCGTTTGAGGCGGTCGGCATGGAGGATATCTATAAAATCGGCGACGTTGACCAAAACGGCAAGGTCACGGTCGGCGACTGCACCTATCTGCAAAAGTTCCTGACGGGCGGCAAAACGCTGAACGCACAGCAGCGCGTAAAGGCTGACGCCGATTACAACGGTGTGGTGACGATCGACGACTGCACGCAGATCCAACGGACTGCGGCAGGACTGTACAAGCCGCTTACCTGCAAAAAAGGCGTGGATATCTCCTCCAACAACGGCTCGGTCGATATGGAAAAAATCAAAAATGCCGGCTACGACTTTGTTATGATCCGCTGCTGCTACGGCGACGATCTGTCCTATCAGGACGACAATCAGTTTCAGCAGAATGTCAGCAAATGTGAACAGCTCGGCATACCGTGGGGAGTGTATATCTACTCCTACGCGCTGAACCTGACCGAAGCAAACGGCTGTTAAAGGGCAAAAAGCCCACCATGCCCGTTGCGTTCGATATGGAGGACGGCGACGGCTACAAGCAGCGCATGGGAATGCCGAGCAACAGCATGCTGGTAAAGATCTGCGAGACCTTTTTGACCGAAATGGACAACGCAGGGTATTATACCGTACTGTACACCAACCTGAGCTGGATCAACCATGTGCTCAACAACAGCAAGATAATCCCCAAATACGATATCTGGCTGGCGCAGTGGTACACCTCCTGCGACTATACCGGCGCTAATCTGGGCATGTGGCAGTACGGCGGCGAGGTCAATTATTTGGAATCGCCCAAAATAGCAGGCGTAGGATATATCGATAAAAACTACGCATACAAGGACTATCCGCTCATTATACGGAACGGACATTATAACGGGTTTTAACCGCCCGCCTATTCAAGCGACACCGATATATGCAAGCTTGTTCAACGGCGGGATCCGGCAAATCCATATACAATAACGAGGACAGCGTTGCCGCTGTCCCCTTTTTTATTAGTTATTTAAAATACTTTACGCCGCTTTCAAAGATTTTCTGGTCTTTTTCAAACGGAACGTTCTTATAAAGGTTTTCGCCCTTACGCTCGCTGTGACCCATTTTGCCGAGCACTCTGCCGTCGGGTGAGGTTATACCCTCGATCGCGCAAACAGAGCCGTTGATATTGTAGGCGATATTGCTGACGGGGTTGCCGTTCAAGTCTACATACTGGGTAGCGATCTGACCGTTGGCTGCAAGCGCCTTGACTGTTTCAGTGTCCGCAAAGAAGCGTCCCTCGCCGTGCGATACGGGAACCGCGAACACATCGCCTGCTTCCACGCCGGCAAACCACGGAGATTTGACCGAGGTCACGCGGGTATACGCCATGTGCGAGATATGTCTGCCCACGGTGTTAAAGGTCAGGGTGGGATCGGTGGGCTTGAGCGCGCGGATCTCGCCGTAAGGCACCAAGCCGAGCTTGATAAGCGCCTGGAAACCGTTGCAGATACCGAGCATCAAGCCGTCGCGGTTTTGAAGCAGCTCATTGACCGCCTGAGCTATGCGCGGATTGCGGAAGGTGGTGGCGATGAACTTGCCCGAGCCGTCGGGCTCGTCGCCGCCGGAGAAGCCGCCGGGCAGCATGATCATCTGAGACGTCTTGATGATCTGCTCCATTTTGTCGATGGTCTCCTCGATGCCGCTCTGAGTCAGGTTCTTGACGATAAGCATCTCGACCTCTGCGCCTGCCTTTTCAAAGGCTCTGGCGGTGTCCACCTCGCAGTTGGTGCCGGGGAACACGGGGATAAATACCTTGGGCTTTGCGGTTTTGATAGCGGGAGAATTGGTGTTGCGCTCGGTGTACAGCGGCGCGTCTACCTCGATCTCGGGACATTCCGCCTTTGTGGGGAATACCTTTTCGAGCGGAGCGCTCCACTTTTCGATAAGCGCCTCCAGCGTTACGCTGCTGTTGCCCATTGTGATGCTTCCGTCATCGGTAACTGTACCGAGATCGTAATGCTGCACTTCGCTGTCAAGCTGCGCGCCGTCGGCAAGCTCCAAAATAAGCGAGCCGGACAGCGGAGCGAACAGCTCCTTGTTGGTGAGCATATTTGTAAAACGGAAACCGAGCTTATTGCCGAACGCCGCCTTACATACGCTTGCCGCCGCGCCGCCTTCCTTAACAACGGAAGCGGACAGCACCTTGCCCTGATCCATAAGAGCGTAAACAGCCTTGTACATGGCAACCAGCTTGTCCCATTCGGGCATGAGGGTGGATTTATTTTCGGGGACAGGCACGTAGATGACCTTGGAGCCTGCCTGCTTGAATTCTGACGAAATGGTCTTGCTCGCCTTTGTCATGGCGACGGCAAAGCTGACCAGCGTAGGCGGTACGTCGATATCCTCAAAGGAGCCGGACATACTGTCCTTGCCGCCGATGGAGGGCAGTCCTAATTTGAGCTGCGCCTGCATTGCGCCAAGCAAAGCCGCTGCGGGCTTGCCCCAGCGTGAGGGAACGTCGTTGAGGCGTTCAAAATACTCCTGGAAGGTAAGACGTGCTGTAAGCGGATCGGCGCCGATAGCGAGCAGCTTGGAGGTGGATTCTACCACCGCGTAAGCGGAACCGTGGAACGGGCTCCAGCGCGATACGCCGGGGATGAAGCCGTAGGACATGGCGGTCGCGTCGTCGGTCTCGCCCTGCTCCAGAGGAAGCTTTGCCGCCATAGCCTCCTGCGGTGTGAGCTGGGTCTTGCCGCCGAAGGGCATGATGACCGTAGCCGCGCCTATGGACGCGTCAAAGCGCTCTGCAAGTCCGATCTGTGAGCAGACCTCGAGTCTTGACATATTCTCGCCCAATGCCTGCTCAAACGGCAGGTCGCGAAGCGCTTCCGGACAAGCGGTGCGGTAGCAATCCTCCGCCTTGGGAGCGGTGATGTACGCCTTTGCCTCCTGTGTTACGCCGTTTGTATTCAAAAATGCGCGGCTGAGGTCAACGATGGTATCGCCGCGCCAATTCATGGTAAGGCGCGGGCTTTCGGTGACTACCGCCACCGCGGTTGCCTCTAAGTTTTCGGTTGCCGCGTAAGCAATAAACTTATCGACGTCGTTTTTGTCGAGCACGACAGCCATACGCTCCTGGCTTTCGGAAATCGCAAGCTCGGTGCCGTCCAAGCCGTCGTACTTCTTGGTGACTTTATCGAGGTCAACGCTCAATCCGTCGGCAAGCTCGCCGATGGCTACGCATACGCCGCCCGCGCCGAAGTCGTTGCAGCGCTTGATGAGCTTGGCAACGTTCGGGTTGCGGAACAGGCGCTGTATCTTGCGCTCTGTGGGCGGATTACCCTTCTGCACCTCGGCTCCGCAGGTCTCGATAGAGCTTTCGGTGTGCGCCTTTGATGAGCCGGTTGCGCCGCCGCAACCGTCACGTCCGGTTCTGCCGCCCAGCAGGACGATAACATCGTCGGGCATGGGTACCTCGCGGATGACGTTCTCCTTGGGAGAAGCGCCGATAACAGCGCCGATCTCCATACGCTTTGCAACATAGCCCTGATCGTAGAGCTCAACGACCGTGGCAAGTCCGATCTGGTTGCCGTAGGAGCTGTAGCCGTTAGCCGCGCCCGTGGTGATCTTGCGCGAGGGCAGCTTGCCGTGCATGGTGTCCTTAAAGGGAACGGTGGGGTCGCCGGAGCCGGTGACGCGCATCGCCTGATACACATAGGCGCGTCCGGACAGCGGGTCGCGGATAGCTCCGCCCAAGCAGGTAGCCGCGCCGCCGAAGGGTTCGATCTCGGTGGGATGGTTGTGGGTTTCGTTCTTGAACTGTACAAGCCATTTTTCGGTCTTGCCGTCGATGGTAACGGGCACCTCAATGGAGCAGGCGTTGATCTCGTCACTCTCGTCCAAATCGGGGATCATGCCTTTCTTTTTAAGGCTCTTCATGCCCATGAGCGCCATATCCATCAGCGACACTATGCGGTCGGTATCCTTGCCGTACACCTCGTCGCGGGTGACATAATATTCCTTTAACGCGTCCTCAATAACGCTGCCGAGCGCCGCCTGCTCGATCTCTACCTCGCTGAGCTTTGTCAGGAAGGTGGTGTGGCGGCAGTGATCCGACCAGTAGGTGTCGATCACGCGCAGCTCGGTCACGCTGGGGTCGCGGTGCTCGGTGTCGCGGAAGTAGTCGCGGCAGAATTTGAGGTCGGCAAGAGTCATTGCAAAGCCCATGGAGCCGTAGTATTCCTCCATCTCCGCGTCGTTCCACTTAATAAAGCCCTCAACGCGCTTTACATCGTCGGGTACGGGCGTTTCCATGTCGAGCGTCTGCGGCTTCTCCAAGGAAGCAAGGCGGCTCTCCACAGGGTTGATAAGGTAATCCTGTACCTTTTGCTGTTCCTCGTCGGTAATGTCGCCCTTCAGACAGATAACGCGCGCGGTCAGCACCTTGCAGCGCTCGCCCTGAGTCAGCAGCTGTACGCACTGCTCGGCGGAGTCGCCGCGCTGGTCGTACTGACCGGGCAGGTATTCCATTGCAAACACACGCCAGCCGTCCTCAACAGGCAGTGTTTCCTCGTAAATAACATCGGCGTTCGGCTCGGACAGCACAATGCCCTTTGCCTTGTCGTATTCGTCGCGGGTCAAGCCCTCGATGTCGTAGCGCACAATGTAACGCAGGTCGGTCACACTGCGCAATCCCAAATTGTGGCGGATATCCCACAGGGTCTGCTTGGCAACAACATTGAAGCCGTCGCGCTTTTCTACAAAAATTCTGATTACCTCTGACATTCCATCAGCCTCCAAAAGACATCATATTGGTTCTATTTTAACATATACATAAAGCGTTTTATTTCACTTACGGCAATATAGAAAAAAAGGCGCGGGTAGAACCGCTTTGGCATTTTCGCAAATCCGGAATAACATTCATTGTAGGGGAGACCCTTGCGGTCTCCCACGGGCTTTGCGCATAACTTCGGGAGACCGCAAGGGTCTCCCCTACACGGTTCGTTACCGTAACCTTTCATAACCATCATTCCGCATCAATCAACACCCTCCACTCGTCGATCAAGCGCTCTAAGGAATACGCGGCGTTGGCAGGGCTGGTAGACGGCAGCTTTACGGCTGATATGCCCGTCTGAGGCATACAATAGCGCGTATAAAGCTTGTGCGACAACGCGCCGTTGCAGAACACGCGGTCAACGCGGCTGTTTTGCAAAATCACACTCAGGTCGTTTGGAACCACGTCACGCACCGAGCTGTCGGACGAGCCCGTGATAGTGCATGACTGTATGGTGTCCCACAGCGCAAGGCTGCGGCGCAGGATCAAACCGGATTTTTCCTCTGTCGTCCGCGGCGTTTCCTCACCGTAAAGCGCGGCGATGACCCGCCAAAAGCGGTTTTGCGGATGGCCGTAAAAGAACATCATCTCACGCGATTTCACCGACGGAAAGCTGCCTAAGATCAGCGTGCGTGATTCGCTGTTGAACAGCGGCGGAAACGGGTGCACAAGCGCGGCGCTCACTTTTTGAGACTCCTGATATACGCAAAGGTCTTGTCCTCGCCCTCGTCGCGCAGCATCTCGAGCAGCTTGCAGAGCAGCGCCTCGGTGTTGGGGTGCATCCTGCTTTTGCCCTTGATGCGCAGATAATATGTGTATGGGTCGGCGTCGGTATAAGCCTTGCCGTTGTATGTTTTGCTTGCCGCCACGCGGTCACAGAACATTTCTATCACATACTTTACGGGCATTTCCACGTTCTCGATAGACTTTGTCTTGGGGTTGTAGTCGTTCCAATACTCGTAGTGATGACGGTTCCTGCCTTTGTGGTGCATCCACGCACGCGACGCGCCGTACAGCTCACGCTCGCGTTCGTTTGGACTGCGCGTACCCTGATAAAACCTCGCGCCGGGGATAAACTCGGTGGGGCTGTATTTGGACAGATCATGCCTAAGCCCCTGCCACAAGATCCCTGCCTTTGCGCAGTGTGCTATCACCTTGTGGCGGTGCTTGGTTATGGTATTGAAATGCTTTATCGGATGCGCCATTTTGCTCTCCGCCTTCCGTAATTAGGAATTAGTATAAAACATCAGGGAGGATGACCCTCCCTGTGTATGATTTCATTTTATCCCGCTTTCTTTGCGGTTTTGTCAAACAGCTTCACCAGTGTGGCATGGGTGGCAACGCCGTTGGCGGTAATGCCGTTTGCCTGCTGGAAACTTTGAACCGCCTTTGCGGATACATCTCCGTAGTAACCCGTCACGTTGGACGCGTCGGTAATGTAGCCTAAATCATACAGACGCTTCTGCATGATCTTTACGTTGGCGTTTTCCTGATCCTTTTTGAGCGAAAGGTTATTGAGGTTGATTTTATACTCTGCCGCTACAGATGTGTTGGTAGCCTGAGCCGCAGCCGCCCGGGTGGCTGCCTGTGTTGCCTGTGTTGCCTGTGTTGCCTGCTGCGCGGTTGCGGTCTTTGCCGACGCTTTTGCCGGTGCTGTCGTAGCAGCCTGTGTTGCCGCCTGTGCCGCAGGCTTTGCTGCTGCCTTAGCCGCAGGCTTGGTCGCGGGTTCGTCGGGGGTAGAGGACTTGCCCTTGTGGACAAAGTCTACCATTCTTTTTACCGTCTGGACCGCGGTTGCACCCTGACGCTTCATTTCGTTTTCGGTGATCTGCAGCATGCTTCCGCCGCGTACCGCCGGGAGCTTAGAGAGCACAGGCTCGCTCTTGATGTAGTTGAGCGCCTGCTCGTCGGAATAGAAAATATAGTTCGGTTTATTTTGGTTGAGCACCTGAACATCTACGGTAGCTTCCTTGATCTGACCGGCAACATTTACGCAGTTGGTGTATTCAAGCAGCATTTCGCCGTAGGTATCCTGAGTCATTATTTTGAGGTTGTTGTTCTCATAGTAGAGATAGCAAACCGTTTCGGAGTTAACGGGATTGGCGTCGTTGACGGTAATGGTGCTTTGGATATCTTCCATATCCCTAATCAGCTTTTTATAAGATTCCTCGCCCTTTTTCTCGCCGGCATTTTGACCGCAGAGCACCTTGCCGATGGTCTTGTAAGTTGTCATCAACTGCTTTGGGGTTTCGGCAAAGGACATCTTGATAACGGTAAGCCCTGCCTCTTCAAGCTGTTCCTCGGTGTCGTCACGGAGAGTTTCGGGAGCAAACACAACCGTTGCCTTTGACTCCTTTATCTTGGTAACATTTGGGTTGGAAGCCGAGCCCACGCTGGGAGCAGCCGCAAGACCCTGCTGATCGACCTGATCGCTTCTGCCGACGATCTTTCCGTCAAGACCCATATAAGCGATGATGTCGGCGGAGTTCGCGTCGAGCACCACAATGTTTTCAGGCTCGTTTTGGATGGTAATATTGGCTACCTCAACGGGATATTCCGCGCTTGCACAGCCTGACAAGGCAGCGGCTGTCGTAAGCGTGACCGCCGCGGCAAGTAAAAATGAGAGAATTTTTTTCATAAAATAACCTCCGTATATCTTTTAACAGAAAAGCGACTCCACATACTGCTTGGCGCAGCGAGGGGAACGTCCGCCTCTGGAAAGCGCAAAGCGTTCGGCTCCGGCACACAGCTCGTCCTTTGGGATCGGCAAGCCCTTCTGCTCTGCCATAGCGCACACGATCTCGGCAAACTGTTCCTTGTTGGGGATGGTGTAGCACACGCTAAGTCCGAAACGGTCGGACAGCGACAGGCTTTCCTGCATATTATCACGGGTATTGACGTCGTCCACCTCATACGAGCGGTCGCTCAGCCGTTCCTTAACAATATGACGGCGGTTGGAGGTGGCGTAGATCAATGTGTTTTTCGGGCGCGCCGCAACGCCGCCCTCGAGCACCGCCTTAAGCGCGGTGTAGCTTTGATCCTGATGCTGAAACGACAGATCGTCGATAAAAACAATAAACTTCATGGGAAGCGCGGCTATTTTATCCACCAAAACAGGAAAATCTATAAGCCGCTCCTTGGGGATCTCCACAATGCGCAGACCGTCCTTGCGGAAGTGGTTGACGATCGCCTTGACGGTGGAGCTTTTGCCGGTGCCCATGTCGCCGTACAACAAGCAGTTGTTGCAGCTTTTGCCGTCAATAAACGCCTGAGTGTTGGCAAGCACCTTGTCGCGCTGACGCTCGTAGCCCGTAAAGTCGTCCATGTCGATGCTGTCGTAATGGAGGACGGGCTGAATGTCGCCGTCGCGCCAAACAAACGCCTTGTAGCGCGCAAACATACCGCAGCCGTTTTTGCGGTACCACTGAGCCACACGGTCGAGCGAGCCGTCAAACATGCCAAAGCTTCCGGCGCATTCGCCGCAGTTCCAGCGCGGTAATGAGTCGCATAGCGTCTCGATTTGGTCGCGGTAGGCGTAAGCGCCGAGCACGTCGTCAGCAGTCAGCGACGACGCGTCCAAGATCGCCTTGCAGTCGCGCCTGACCGCCTGCAGCACCTCAGCGGACAGGGAGTCCTGAGTGCCGCCCGCCGCCGCTCTGGTGAAGCAGTTGTCGTCAAACAACGCCGCCTCGGTGAGCGCATATGCGAGCCTGTGTGCACAGCCGCGTTCGCTTATCAGCGAGAAGAACTCGCCGTACAGCGACAAAAACTCCTGCGGCTGACTGTCGAGTGCACTAAGTAAATTGTAAAACGCCCGCACCACGCTGCGCCGCAATATCCCGCGGAACACCGACAGCGAGGCGAGCTGTAGCTGTATCGCCTGAACCCGATTCATAGCATCATTCCAATCATCGTTTATTATACTCCCAAACGGTGCCATAAGTCAAGTATTTCATGTCGGAAATGTCGCCTGCGACATCTTTAGAAACTATGCATGTTATAGAACCACACCATGTAGTGTCGGTTATTAAAACTATATGAACGTCTTGTAGGGTTCAGTCTTGACTGAACCGAGATTGAGCGCCAAATGTTGAATACTCAACCACGGAACGGTCAAGACCGTTCCCTACGGGTGTAAAACTTTAAAATAGCTGTTAACACTACTCCCCCGCAAACGGTATATTAAAAGGGCTCGGCGGTTGCCGAACCCTTTTGTGATATTTACGTTTTTATTTCACTGTCACCTTACACTGTGCGGTTTTGCCGTTGTATAGGGTGATTTTTATGTATGCGGTGCCTTTCGCCACAGCCTTGACGGTCGCCTTGTTACCGCTGCCCTTGGTGACGGTGGCAACCTTGGTGTTGGAGCTCGACCATTTAAGATTCGCGGCGTTGGCGTAAGAGCCGCTGTTGGTGCTCTCGCTGATGGTATATGTTTTGCCCTTGTTAAGAGTCAGGGTCGCGGGATTAGTTTTCACGCTTGTAGGCGCGGGCTTGACGGTGACCTTGCAAACCGCCGCCTTGCCGTTATAGAGCTGAATTGTAACGTATGCCGTGCCTGTGCCTACCGCCTTAACAGAAGCCTTGTTGCCGCTGCCCTTGGTTACAGTGGCAACCTTAGTGTTGGAGCTTGACCAGCTCAGGTTTGCGGCGTTGGCGTAGGAACCGCTGTCGGTGCTTTCGCTGATGATGTAGCTCTCGCCGTTGCCCAGCGTGAGGCTTGCCGGGTTTGTTTTAACGCTTGCGGGAGCAGGTTTTACCGTTACCTTGCAGGTCGCGGTCTTGCCGTTGTAGAGCTTGATGGTGATGTTCGCCGTGCCGGTGCCTACCGCCTTGACTGTGGCTTTGTTGCCGCTGCCCTTTGTAACGGTGGCAACCTTAGTGTTGGAGCTCGACCAGCTCAGGTTTGCGGCGTTCGCGTAGGAACCGCTGTCGGTGCTTTCGCTGATGGTGTAGCTCTCGCCCTTGCCCATCGTCAGGCTTGCCGGATTGGTTTTAACGGTGGTGGGAGCAGGTTTTACAGTTACCTTGCAGGTGGCGGTCTTGCCGTTGTAGGTCTTGATGGTCACGTTCGCCGTGCCGGTTCCGGTGGCTTTCAAAACCGCCTTGTTGGTGCCGGCTGTTTTTGTGACGGTAACAACATTTGTGTTAGAGCTCGACCATTTCAGGTTGGCGGCGTTGGCGTAGGATCCACTGCTTGTGCTCTCGCTGATAGTGTAGGTTTCACCCTTGCCCAACGTGAGGCTTGCCGGATTGGTTTTAACGGTAGTGGGCGCGGGTTTTACAGTTACCTTGCAGGTCGCGGTCTTACCGTTGCTTGTTATTACGGTGACGGTAGCAGTGCCGGAGCTCTTGCCGACAACTTTGCCGTTGCTGTCAACAGTAGCCACGTTTTTGTTTGAGCTCGACCATGTAACAATTTGACCGTCGTCGGAGGGGTAAGCGGTCTTAACCAAGCCGTAGTTCTCACCCACGCCTAAGCCGAGCTGATCACGGTTTAACTTGACGTAGTCGGGGTATGAAACTTTAATGAAAGTGTAACCTTTTTCTCTTGCAAAAAAATATGCTTCGCTGTATTCTTTTCCGAAGATAATTAATGAATATACACCGAGGAATGCATTAGTGTTGATATTTGTCACGTTGTCGGGGATGATGATTGTTTTCAGTCCAGTGCATCCGGCAAAAGCAGAGTTGTTAATTCCTGTCAAAGTGCTTGGAAGGA
>CAMHCD010000056.1 GCA_946183545.1 uncultured Clostridia bacterium | reverse complement strand
AGGGATTTGAACGGGCGTTAAGAAAACGTGCCGGGGGCACGTTTTTAGCCCGACGAGCAGATGATATCTTTTCCCATAGAAAGTGAACCCAAAAGACGAGGTGGAACTCTTCGCAAGATGACGGTACTTTGGGCGGAGCTCAGAATCCGAAGGGATTTGAACGGGCGTTAAGAAAACGTGCCGGGGGCACGTTTTTAGCCCGACGCGCAGATGATCCAAAGGACGCTGCTCACGCCGTAGTCAGCGAGATGGCAGGCTTAGGCAGATAAAATGTACTTCGGGAGGGTCAAAATATAGTGGGTGCTCTATGAGCATAAATACGCTTTGTTAGGGACACTCTAAGACCTGTAAAATGCGGTTGCTATTATATCTGAATCGTGGTAGAATAAAATCATAAAGCACGGAGGGCAATGCTATGAGCAACGGATTTGATTTTTTGATATACAAGGCGGCTGACGAAGAAGTATCTGTAAACGCTGTAATAAAAGATGATACGATTTGGCTTACCCAGAAGTCGATGGCGGAGTTGTTTGAGGTTACGCCGCAGACGATCACCAGACACCTTGCCAATATCTATGAAGAGGAAGAATTGTATAGGGATTCAACTTGTACAAAAATTGTACAAGTTCAAATTGAAGGAAACCGTCAGGTGAAACGCAATGTTGATATCTTCAATCTTGACGCTATCATTTCTGTCGGTTACCGCGTCAATTCCAAGCGTGCCACTCATTTCAGACAGTGGGCTACGGGCGTTTTAAAAGAGTATATGATCAAAGGCTTTGCGCTTGATGATGAAAGGCTGAAACAGGGCAATGCCGCTTTCGGTAAGGACTATTTCCGAGAGTTGCTCGAAAGAGTTCGCTCCATCCGTGCAAGCGAACGCAGAATTTGGCAGCAAATTACAGATATATTCGCTGAGTGCAGTATTGATTACGACAAAACCTCCGACGTTACAAAGCGTTTTTACGCCACCGTGCAAAACAAATTCCATTATGCGATTACCAATCAGACTGCCGCTGAAATTATTTACGACAGTGCCGATAAAAACAAGGAGCATATGGGATTGACGACTTGGAAGAACGCTCCGGACGGACGCATTCTGAAATCAGATGTTGCTATCGCAAAGAATTATCTTGAAGAAAAACAAATTCGTCAGTTGGAGCGTGCTGTCACAGGCTACTTTGACTACATAGAAGATTTGATTGAACGAGAAAACACCTTTACTATGGAAGAATTTGAGAGCAGCGTCAACGAGTTTTTAGCTTTCCGCCGTTATGATATACTCCCCGACAACGGCAAAGTATCTCATAAAAGAGCGTTAGAAAAGGCGTATCGGGAATATGACGAGTTTAATAAAACACAGAAGATAATATCTGATTTTGACAGAGAGATAAAGAGATTGGAAAGCAGTACTGAAGAGAAGTAATAATGGAGAGATTTATCTTCTGCGACATATAGAATCGGGTCTGAGATGCGCGGCAGCACATACGGAGACACGGTAACCTTTAGAATAACGGTTGTTCCGCGTTTCTTTTTGGAAGCGTTTCATATTATTACACGTGTTCTGCATGAGTTCAATTGGAGTGCCGATATGATCGAGCCTGAAAAGCAGATCGTGTTGAATCAGATCAAATATGATACCGAATCCTATGAAGCTTGGCTGAATCGAGTATATTATAAGGACACTGTTTTTGCAGAATCAAATATGGGAACAACCGAATCGGTGACTGCCTTGACAGCGAATCAGATAAACGATTTTAAACGCGCTTACTTTTGCCCGGCAAATTCATTTGTAACCATTGTCGGAGCTTATGCGGATAATGATTTTGCGGTGGCGAAAACGATACTTGAACAGCTCACTTCATTTGGAACACAAAAAAAGAATAAGATAATTAAGCCGATTCATTTTGCCGACAGGAACATTCATAATCGCTGGAGCGTTTTTGATGCAGAGGGAACGACCTCAGATATTTGCTTTTGCTTTGACGTTACGCTTGAATGCGATTATGAAGCGGCGAGGTTTCTTTCCTGTATGTTGGGTAGCGGTTATGCTTCTTTACTGAACGACCGACTTAGTAATCAAACAAAGCTAACCGATGAAGTATTCTGTAATATTTATTCCGCTTACGGTCTTCACAGAATTAATATTCGCTATTCGATAGAAAACGCAAAGTTGAATAGAAGCGCGGTGATTTTTGCAGAAACGCTGAATATGCTGAAACAAAAGAATGAAAACGAATGGTATGAGCAAAATATCGTTTTTTATACCGATAACTTCTTGAAGGATTATGATGATACTCAGTTTTTGAGCGACGATTATATTTTTTCCGATTTCTCTCTTGATGGAGCAGTCGTGTCCGAACCGAAAAGCTGTATGGATAAGTATAAAAGAATCACTCTGCGCGAGCTTTCCGAAACCGCACGAAAAATCTTTACGCCCAAGAATACTTCTGTCATTATAGATACTTCATTGGATGAACGGGAAGTTATCGAAAGTATAGAACCGGCGATTTTGTTGTTAAATGATATGTTATGTTCAACAGATAATATGTGAAGATATTGAAATGATTTCACTATTACGAAATGGAAGGCATTTCTTGATTTGAAATCTGATTTTATTAAGTATTCTGATAATTGTATTAGTAAAGTTATAGAATTCTATTATTAGAATAAAAAAACGGGATATGAATGAATATGAGTATTATAAAAAAGCTTGTTTCCGTAGTTCTTTTTGCCGCTGTCTGCGCATCGCTTTGCGCCTGCGGCAGTCAGCAGGAATCAAAGCAGAGCACAGGATCCGCGCCGGAAACGACCGAAACGCAGACGGGATCTGTTGCTCCGCGTGAGAAAAGAAAAGTGATAATCGACACCGACACCGGCGCAGACGACGCCTCGGCTCTTATACTTGCCGCAAAGCAGGAAAAAGTTGATATACTCGGGGTAACGGTGCTGGTAGGCAACGTAAGCATGGAGCAAAGCACAAAAAACGCGCTTGCGGCGCTGGAGATCGCAGGCTGTGACGCTCCGGTATACAAATGCTCCGAAAGCACATTTGACGGAACCGAAAAAACAGCTTTCAGTGTATTCGGAACGGACGGCATGGGCGACGCCGATTTGATCCACCCAAAAAAGCAAGCGGAGAAAAGCGACGCTGTGGATTTCATTATTGATACGGTCAAAAGCAATCCCGGTGAAGTTGAGATCATCGTGCTCGGTCCGGGCAACGCTTCTCCTGTTGCGGAGTTCAACGTATACGCCGACCCACAGGCTTATAAGCTCATGCTTGATTCAAATTTACCGATCACCGTGATAGGGCTCGACATGTGCAACGGCGAGGCAATGTGGACGGATGAGCAGTTCAAGGAACTGGAGAGTCTGAACGACACAGGAAGATTCGTTGCAAAATCCTTTGGAAAAATCCGTAAGTTTTATAAGGGCAACGGAAGCGAAACCGTAATGAACTGCGACAGCTTGGCTGTGATGTGCATGCTGTATCCGGGGTTTGTCAAAAACACTGTCAACACCCACGCAAGCTGTATTACCGAAAAAGGAGAAACCTATTCTCAGGTAATTTTTTACAAGGAAGGCTTTACCTATGACATTGTAAAAAATGAATTTGAACACAACACCGTGCTCGTAACAGAAGCAGATAAGTCTGCGTATTTCAAAAACTATCTGGACGCAATAAAATGATCAATCATGTACAAGATCACTGCAACGCGTCCTTAAGCGCCTGAGCCTTGTCGGTCTGTTCCCACATTACGCCGAGCTCTTCCCTGCCCATATGACCGAGTGCCGCAAGTGGAAGATACTTTGTTTCACGCAGCTTGAGCTGAGTAATGATAGCGTTCGGACGGCAGTCAAACACCTTTTGAACCGCTTCGGCGATCTGCTCGTTTGTATACTCAGAGGTTCCGAACACATCCACCATTACGGAAACAGGCTTTGCAACACCGATGGCATAGGCAAGCTGTACCTCCGCCTTATGCGCGATGCCGGAGGCTACTATGTTCTTTGCGATATAACGCGCATAGTAAGCCGCGCTGCGGTCTACCTTTGTAGGATCCTTGCCGCTGAACGCGCCGCCGCCGTGACGGGAATAGCCGCCGTAGGTGTCAACAATGATCTTTCTGCCGGTAAGTCCCGCGTCACCCACAGGACCGCCGATAACAAATCTTCCGGTAGGATTGACAAACACCTTGGTATCCTCGCTGAACAGCTTCTCGGGAATGATCGGCTTGATAACGGTGCGGATGATATCCTCTCGGATCTGATCCAACGTTACGTCGGGTGAGTGCTGGGTAGAAACAACTACAGTATCGACCATTACCGCCTTATCATCCTCATACGCGACCGTAACCTGAGTTTTGCCGTCCGGACGTAAATACGGGAGCGTACCGTCCTGACGAACCTTTGTGAGCTGACGCGCCAGCTTATGTGCCAGAGAAATCGGAAGCGGCATAAGCTCCGGAGTCTCGTCGGTAGCAAAGCCGAACATCATGCCCTGATCGCCGGCACCGATAAGATTATTCTCGTCAGATTCGCCGTCCTTATGCTCAAAGCTCTCGTTAACGCCCATAGCGATATCGGGCGACTGCGCGTCCAGCGAGGTCAGCACTCCGCAGCTGTTCGCGTCAAAGCCAAACTCGGGATCGTTGTATCCGATATCTCCTATCACCTTACGCGCGATAGCTGTGGGATCTACCTGAGCGGTAGTTGAGATCTCACCCATAATATGTACCATGCCTGTGGTAACGCTTGTTTCACAGGCAACATGTGCGTTTTTGTCCTGTTCCAGAATCGCGTCAAGGATCGCGTCGGAAATGCAGTCACACACCTTATCGGGATGACCCGCCGTGACGGATTCTGACGTAAATAAATGTCTTGCCATAACAGCCTCCTAAAATAATAATAAACACGCTTCTGTTACCAAAAGCGTGTCGAGTTTACTCATCTTTCGGTAAAACCGCAGGATTTGGCACCTTGCGTATGCAGGTTGCCGGACTTCACAGGGCCTGTTCCCTCAGTCGCTCTTGATAAGGTTTTATTCATTTGTATTCATTATATATCATATGAGAGTAAATTACAAGAGTTTTTTTAAAGATTATTGTCAGATTATTAATAATGTGCTACAATAACCGGGAAAGAGGTGGCATAATGTCAGTTATTATCAGAGAATACCAGCCAAAGGACATTGCGCAGATGACGGCGATTTGGAATGAAGTGGTCGAGGACGGCGTCGCGTTTCCGCAAACAGAGCGTTTGAATGAGGAAAGCGGAGCGGCTTTTTTCGGCGAACAGAGCTGCTGCGGTGTTGCGGAGGACAACGGACAGCTTTTGGGGCTGTATATCCTGCATCCCAACAATATCGGACGGTGCGGTCATATTTGCAACGCAAGCTACGCGGTCAGCAGCAAGGCGCGCGGCAAACACATCGGCGAACAGCTGGTTCGCCACAGTATGGCGCAGGGCAAGGCTCACGGATTCTCCATCCTTCAATTCAACGCGGTAGTCAAAACAAACGCCGCGGCGCGTCATCTGTACGAAAAAATCGGTTTTATACAACTGGGCGTTATCCCCAACGGCTTTTTGATGAAGGACGGCTCCTATGAGGACATATGCCCCTATTACATTACACTGTGAGGGCACTATGATATTTGATTTACAAAAGGAAGAAGCACAAAGGCTCCCTAACTTCAAGGGCGGTGAAAAATACTTTGCCGCCAAAATGCACGACGACGGATTGAACCGCTTTTTGCACGGAACACTGATCCCCGGCGCAAGCATCGGCGAGCATACCCACGAAACCGACAGTGAGATAATCTACTTCCTAAGCGGCAAAGGACATGTGCTGTACGACGGCGAGCGTATGCCCGTCAGCGCAGGTCAGTGCCATTACTGCCCAAAGGGACACCGCCACAGCCTGATAAACGACAGCAACGAGGATTTGGTGTTCTTTGCGGTGATACCGTCACAATAATCCAGTGAAAAAGAAGGTTGACTTTTTACGGTCAACCTTCTTTTCTTTTTGCTTTATTCTTTTTCTTTATGCTTTTGCGGACAAAATCGATTCCGCTTCTGACGGTATCAAGTCCGTCGACCGCCAACATGAGGAAGGCGGGTGTAAAGTTATATAGGTAGCGCGAACGGGTTTCCCAAATAAGCAGGAACACGAATATCGCCAACACCACTCCGCGCATAAGCACATATTCGTTGACGGACGGTTTTATAATACACCGGAACGCCGACAGCGCCATCATCAGTATCAAAAACAGCTGGAAGCCGCAGCAGTACGCGTACAGCACCATATGGTTTTCGCCGTCGTTGAGCACAAGCTCATGCAGGAAGTTTCGTCCGTTGCGCGGCTGGTCGATATGGTGAGAGATAAAGTAAGCGCCGTCCTCCCATGTCCATACGGATTTTTGGTCAAGGTGAGTGAGCATATCGTCAACGCCGTTGGTACGGTTGTTGCGCTGCTCAATACGGCTGTTGATGATCTCCATATTCGCCTCGACCTTTGCGTCCTTGCCGTCGCGTCTGCCCGTGTACTCGGCGTCAACGATGGTGTAGCAGCCGTAGCCCTTGAGTCCCATCATGATCCAGTGAGTGGGCGGAAATTCGTATTTGTACTCCTGTTCCTTGGTGATGATGTTCGACGCGCGGTAGGCGGCGGTATACACCGCGTAAGCGCCGCCAAAGCCGATGGCAAGCGCCAAAGTAAGACACGCAAAGCGCTTAAAGTTAAGCTTCAACAGCATATAGACAACGCCGACAGCCGCCAAAATCGCCACGCTGCCCTTCATTTTGAAGCCCAGCAGCAGCACTACGCCGCAGATTAGCATAAGCACGTACTTTTTGTACTTGGTATCCGAGCGCACGGCGGAGAAGAACAGATACATTCCGCCGACAAAAAACGGCATCGACATAGAGTCGGTGTAATAATACGGGGTGTAGGTATAAAACGGCACAAACAGCATGCAGAGCATAAGCGTCATCAGCGCCTTTTTGTTGCCGAACAGCTTTTGCGCCAGCAAAGCGGTCATAAGCACCGAGCTGTTGATAGCAAGCGTGTTAAGGATAACCGCGATATAATTTGATACATAACCCGTTATCAGGAAATCGACACGGTAGACAAACGACAGCAAAAACATCAGCGCTAAGTTATTTGGATAGCGGATCATGTAAATGAAGTTGTTCGCCGCGTCCTTTTGGATCATGTCAAAGTTGCCGGTATGCGCAAAGCTCTGCGCGTAGCGATCGATGATCTTCAAGTCTGTTACAGGCTCGGTTGCCAAAAAATACGCTGCGGTCAGCTGGAGCGCCAGCATAACACCCACGGCGGCAAAAATGATAATGCGCGTCTGCCGTTTGCTGTCGGTGATCTTACGCCTGATCTTATGCATGCGGCAGGTTTGAAGCGCGTAATATACCGCGGCAAAAATAAAGGTGAGCACGATACCCGTAACTATGATCTGTATGTACTCCTCAAAGGTACAGTTATAGGTGTTTCGTTCGGTGTTGTTCTGATAACCGATTGCCAAAATCATATACAGCAGCCTGATAAACACGACCGTAAACAGAAAGCTGAAAATGATATTCAAAACTTTTGCGACCTTATTATTCTTCATAATTCCTCATTCAGTATAAATATAAATATATTATGATCTATTCCTCGCTTAAATTATACTATACGCGGCAAGTGTTTGTCAAACAGACATATTTAGCATGTTCCGCTTTAAATTTGTATAATATAGTGAAACGGCGGCAGGTTTTACCTTGCCGCCGCAGTATTATAATCCAAAGGAAATGGATATTGCGTTGTTCACCGCGTTCATGGACTGTTCGTCAACCGTGCCCATCTTTTCTTTAAGCCTTCGTTTGTCAATGGTGCGAACCTGCTCCAACAGCACAACGCTGTCTTTGGCAAGCCCCGAGGTGTTTGCGCAAAGCGGTATATGCGTAGGCAGCTGCGCCTTGGTTTGACGGCTTGTGATAGCCGCCGCTATCACGGTTGGGCTGTAGCGGTTGCCCACGTTGTTTTGGACGATCAAAACGGGACGTATACCGCCCTGCTCAGAGCCGACCACGGGGCTTAGATCTGCGTAGTAGATATCTCCGCGTTTTATGTTCACTGTTTTCACGCTCCGAAAAAGCTGACCGCCGTCAGCGATGATGTTACTATCATTGTTGCCGCATTTACAAAGATTTATACGGCTACTATTATTTTATTTTTGAGCGTGGGAACGGTTCCGCTTATTTTTTCGCGTTTCGGTCACAAAAGATATTGCCGGCGTTTCCGTTCCGGCACGCGGCTCTACTGCTCCTCCCCTATTTTGCTCGCATTGCTGAACTGAGCCAGCAGCTTAGGTTTTTGCAAATAAAAGCTTTTTGGGAGTCCCGACAGATCGGTTTTTATCTCGCAGCTTCCGCAGGCGGTTTGCAGCGAATAAACGCAGCAGTTTTCATCCGCCTTAACAAGCTGTGCTCTGTCGTCTGCCATGCCGCGCAGGATCTGTCTAAGCACGGACGAAAACGAAACGTCGGGCAGATAACCTTCGTCAGCGGTACACACAGCCATCGTCCGGCGCAGACACACCTCGCCGTTTTTGTATGCCAGCTCCAGATCCCGAAGCGTTTGCGGACGGGTAAAGCGCAGGTTGGTATTGCCCTGACGTGTATTGAGCAGCTTGCCGCCGAAAAGCAGTCCGTTATATTCGGCAGTAAAATCCGCCTGAAAATCAGCGCAAAGCTCCTTTTGGCACGTGCGCTTAGCAGCACAACCGCAAAACAAGACGCAAAAAAAGACACATAATGCAATAATCCGTTTAGCCATACGGCACCTCCGGTTTCAGATATCACATTATATGTCTTATTGTTCGGTATCATACGCCGCAATGCATAAATGCCTGCGGCAAATAGTCTATAATATCGGTTGGCAGCAGGCTTATTTTTCCTTTTTCCCGAGCGGCAAGGTCGCCTGCCAGCCCGTGGAGATATACAGCCGCTGCCGCTGCCTCAAAGGGCTCTGCGCCCTGCGAAAGCAACGCGCCCGTAACGCCTGCCAGCACGTCGCCGCTGCCGCCTGTTGCCATGCCGCAGTTGCCCGTGTGGTTTTCCAGCACACGTCCGTCGGGAGCCGCGATGATCGTACCTGCGCCTTTAAGCACGGTGATCACCTCGAACTTTTCGGCAAAAGTCATTGCCGTTTCAACGCGCGCCTCATTGACCTCCTGAGCTGTTTTTCCGGTCAGTCTGCCCATCTCACCCGGATGAGGCGTAACGATTATATCTGTGCTCGCACTGCGCAAAATCGCCGGGGTGTCGTCAATGCAGTTGAGCGCGTCGGCGTCAAGCACCATTGGATTTTGGCAGTTCCTTATGAACTTTCGCACCAGTATGCGCGTATCCGCGGTGTTGGTCAGGGCGCAGCCGATCACGACCGCCGTAGATTTTTCTGCTTCCTTCAACAACAGCTTTGCGCTGTCAGACTTCAGGGTGTCGTCGGTGTCGCTTCCGAGCGGAATAAAAACGCTCTCCCACAGATTGGGCGCAACAAGGGGATAAATGCTCTTCGGCAGGGCGCATTTGAGCAGCCCGACGCCCGAACGCAGCGCCGCCTTTCCGCACAACATAGCGGCTCCTGCCATTCCGTAGCTGCCGCATAAGCTGAGCAGCGACCCAACCGAGCCTTTATTTGCATCGTCGGGACGCTTGGGCAGCGCCTTGCGAACGATGTTTTTATCTGTTAATTCTATCATACTCATACATTCCTGTTATAAAAATGTCGTAAAACCAGATTTTTCTGTAAATACGGCTTCATACCCTGCAAAATCTGCTCATTTGGGCAAAACGCCAACAGACATTTACCTCGTGCGGGATCGTTATAGACCGCAAAATAGTTTCTGCTGTTATCGTCGATACTTTCCACAGCCATATAGGTTTTTGCAAAGCTCATGTTGCGGATCTTTTCGTCGCCTATTTCAAGCAGTTCGATATCTTTGATCGGAACGGCGCACATTCTCTTGCGCTTGCGCAGGGAAATGATTTTTGATACATACAGCATGTCGCTGACTATAGAGTACTCATATTCGACACGCTGACTGGTAAAGGTGTACCACACGCCGTAGATACCGCCCAAAAACAGAAAGAATCCGACCATCATCAAATACGGCGTTATCACTGAGCCAAGCACTACAAACAAAGCAGGGACCGCAAACAGCAAAAACACCGCCAGCATTTTGATGATTACCTGCTTTGAGCCGTTTTTACGCTTGACCACCTGCTCGTTAAAGCCTTCCATTTTTCACTTCTCTCCTTTAGATTACGTGTTATCTTTAATATAATACCATATTGCACGGTTTTTTTCAAGAACCTGATAATAAAAAACAATGCCATCCCTATTTGTTTATAGGAATGGCATCAATTTGCCTGAGCAGGTCATCCGGTTTTCTTCACCGACAACAGCTTATCGGTATTAAAGCCCACTGCGTCCAGACCAAAGCCGAGGACAGCAAACACAACAGAGCTTGCCGCCGCCTGAAACAAATTCGGAAGCAGCTCGGCTATTGCCGCGCCTGTATCATACATCAGCATGTTTGCGACAAAGTATCCTCCGAGCGTAACAAGCGCGGTAGGTACAAGCATAATCAAATTCGGCAGATTGATGATTTTGTCGCGCCTTGAACTGTTTTTAAATGCGTATTTTATAAGGAAGAACGGCAGTACGTTCAACACCTTGATGATCGCGGTAGGCAGCGCCCATTGAGGATAACCTGCCAAAAGATCCGCCAGCGCGCCGCCGATACCGGCTGCAAAAAAGCCAAACGGTCCCGGCAAAACACACGCGGATAAATATATTACCGCGTCTCCTACGTGAACATATCCAAGCGGAGCCGGGATCTTTATGACTGCTGTGGTTACGATGATCAACGCGGCGAACATAGCCGTCAGCGTCGCCAAACGAACATTGTTTTGTTTTTTCATATCGGTCACCTTCTGTTCATAAACTAAACCTATTAATAAGGTAGGCTTATTATATAATACTTTTTTTGTTTTGTCAAGTGCTCCATTGGAGCCGGAGCCGACCTCGGCAGACCGACTACAACGGCAATTGAAAACAAGAATTGTTTTACAAAGCAGTTGCGGAGCTGATTTGACACTCTGCAACCGTACATATTACCAAAAAATTAAAGCGATGGTTTTTGCCATCGCTTTAGTTTTTCTAAAAGTGTTTATTCCTTAACGTAATGCGTCCGGATATGAAGGTTATGACGGTTATGAAGGTTAATTTTTGCATTTACCCTACAATTAAAAAAAAAATAAAAAAATAATTTTT
>CAMHCD010000055.1 GCA_946183545.1 uncultured Clostridia bacterium | reverse complement strand
CGATCAGATCATAAACGGCTGGGCTATCATCACCGCACGCAAGGACGGCACTCCGCTGTTTTTCTCACGTCCTTACGGCAGCACCATGCAAAACGAATGGGGCATGAACCGTATCGGCGCTCAGGGCAAGGATATCTACAAGGACAAGCGCGTCAGCGCCGTAAACTTCTTCCGAACCGCCATGAAGGGCGAGGACGAAAAGCTGGTCAATCCCGACGACAGCTCCACGGCTCTTGTTATAGAGCGCGGAAAAAAGGGCGCGGTCATCGTGAATATCGATTCCAAGACGCTTAAAACCGGCTTTGACGTAAATCTGCCGGACGGCGAGTATACCGACCGGGTAGACGAAACGACTAAATACACCGTAAAGGACGGCAAGCTTACAAGCGAAAAAGACATCAAGGCAAACAGCGTAGTGGTGCTCTATAACGAGGGCTACACCCAATACGCGGCATGCGCAAACGTAGGCGTTGCCGACAATACCAACTTTGCTCCAAAGTACGACACCGTCAAGGTAAAGCTCACCGCCGAAAACGCGGCAAAGGCGACTTATTCCATCGACGGCGGAAAGGCAAAAGAGTTCAAAAACGGCGATACGGTCACTATCAAAAAGCCCAAGGAAGGCACAGTAGCCAAGCTGGAGCTGACCGCAGAGAACGGACAGGGCGTCAAGACCTATGAGCGCGCGGAGTTCACCTTCCGCGACAGCTACACCGTAAAAGCCGGAACAAAGGTGTATTTTGAAAAGCCCGACGACTGGGACGACGTCGTCTACGCCTATATTTACAACAGCGACGACGAAGAAAACCAGTATTGGCCGGGCCTTGAAATGAAAAAAGAATCAAACGGAGTCTATTCATACACGTTTGAGGACGAGTTTACATCTCCTCTTATTATCTTCAACGACGGAGATTCACCGGACAGTGTTCAGTATCCCGGCGCAGAGGAAAAAGGATTGAAAGTAGAAGCTGATAAAACATATAAAGTAAATCAATAACGGAGGAACATCATCATGAGCGAGCTTAAAAACGTTAAAATGGAAGGCAGCAATATTCCTGCCGAAAAAATAAAAAACCCCAAGCTGTGCGAGGCTATCGACGCAATGCAGGCTGACGGCACACCCGAAAACATTAACCATATGATCGACGAGGTCGTGGAGGCAAAGTTTATTCTGCCCGCAATGGTAAAGCAGATCCCCAACGCCGTAACAAAGAACGGTCAAACCGTAATGAGCAACTCCACTCAGGTTCAGTTCCGTCTGCTTGAAAACGGCAACCAGGAAAAGTTCTTCGGTGTGTTTACCGACATCGACGAGCTTATCAAGTGGAAGGGCGCTAACGACGCTCAAAAGGTCGTTACCGATTTTGACAGCATTGCCGAAATGGTCTCCGACCCCAAGGCGGACGTAAAGGGCTTTGTTATCAATCCCTTCGGCAAGGGCGTTACCTTCCCCAAGCCTATGGTCATTGGCATCAAGCAGCAGCGCGACTATCTGCGCCGAGAGAAGAATACGCTCAAAAACGGCGCGGCTATCCGTTTTTCCGAGCCGGAGGATTATCCTATCGACATGATGGCGGCTCTCATCAATCATTTCAGCACAGAGTCCGGAGTTAACGCCGCGTACCTGCGCATGATGGAGCAGGACGGCAAAATGAGCTATTTCATCGTGGTTGACTTTGTCGGCAACATGGAGCAGACCTTTGACGCTATCGCAGAGGTCGCCAAGCCCTATATCGACGAGGACAACGAGCTCTCTATGATGCCCTTCTCCATGGAGTTCGCACGCAACGCCGTAAAGGAGATCGAGCCGTTCTACCGCAAGGAGCAGGAGTGATCCGATTACATCAATTAATACTAATACCTAATAAAAAGTAGACAATCTTTGCGGTCTATTTTCCGCAATACTGCGTTGTCGTCCTTGCAAGGCGTCAGCCTTGCTGCGTCCTTCGCCTTGTCTTGCGAAAAACATCCTCGCAAAATATAAGTCTACTTTCTATCAGGAATTAGTATAACGATAAATAATTAAAAAATATGGTCGGGAAGATCAGTTTGTTGTAAAACAAGCCTGTCTTTCCCGACCATTTCATTTATAAGTTAGTTTTAAAGTCTTACAGAAACTCCCTGTTCATGCAAATACTGCTTTAATTGAGGAATAGGGATCTCGCCGAAGTGGAACAGCGAGGCTGCAAGCACCGCGTCAGCCTTGCCTATGGTGAACGCGTCATAAAAGTGCTCAAGCGCTCCTGCGCCGCCGCTTGCTATCACGGGGATATTCACACGCTCGCTCACTGCTTTGGTAAGTCCCAGGTCGTAGCCCTGCTTTTGACCGTCCTCGTCCATGCTGGTAAGCAGTATCTCGCCTGCGCCCAGCTCGGCGCATTTTACAGCCCACTCAACGGCGTCAATGCCCATCGGCTTTCTGCCGCCGTTTATGTAGACCTCCCAGCTGTCGCCGCTGCGCTTGGCGTCGATCGCCGCAACCACACACTGGCTGCCGAATTTATACGCCGCTTCGGAAATCAGCTCCGGACGGTGCACCGCCGCGGAGTTCACGCTTACCTTGTCGGCTCCTGCGCGCAGCAGAGCGTTGAAGTCGTCCACGCTGCGGATACCGCCGCCTACGGTAAAGGGGATAAAGATGGATTCAGCTACCTTTTCCACCATGTCTATTGTGATATTGCGCGAGTCGCTGGATGCGGTGATGTCCAAAAACACCAGCTCGTCCGCGCCCTGAGCGTCATACTGCTTGGCACATTCCACGGGATCGCCCGCGTCCACTATATTAACAAAGCTTACGCCTTTTACGACCCTGCCGTTTTTAACATCCAGGCAGGGGATAATTCTTTTTGCGTACATCATTTCCCTCCGGCTTTTGTTACTGTGTCTGCAAAGTTTCTTAAAATTTTCAGCCCGGTTTCACCGCTTTTTTCGGGGTGGAACTGGGTGGCAAAAACATTTCCGCGCTCTATAGCCGCGTCGATCGTTACTCCGTACTGAGTCTGCGCCGCAACAAGAGTCTTGTCGGCAGCGTTCAAATAATAGGAGTGGACAAAGTATACATAAGGCTCCGGTCCGATGCCTTTCAGCAGGCGGCTTGACGGGTTTATGCTCAGGCTGTTCCAGCCCATATGAGGGATCTTCAAGCCTTCGCCGCCGGGTATCTTTGTTATACTTCCCTCAAATATACCCAAGCCTTCCTTGCCGGGGCTTTCCTCGCTGCCCGGAAACAGCAGCTGCAAGCCGAGGCAGATGCCCAAAAACGGCTTGTCGGCTTTAATGTAATCGCGCACTACCTGAGCAATGCCAAAGCTGTTAAGACTGTCCACGGTGTCGCCGAACGAACCTACGCCGGGCAACACAGCGCCGTCTGCGTTCAGTATCTGTTCGCGTTCACGCGTGATCACGCAGTCGCAGCCGATATGACGCAGCGCCTTGTATACGCTCTGCAAATTTCCCGCGTTATAATCAATGATCGCAATCATGCTATCAACTCCTTTATAGGTTGATTTTAACATAGACTTTCTGAATTTGCAACAGCCATAACAACAAACTTCATAAAATGTAGCATAAAACAGAAATTTCGACATGAAATTCTTGAATTCTGCAAGTTCTTGTGATAAAATGAAACGGTAAGTTTAATGCGAATTTATATACGGAGTCTTTATGATAACACATTTACTGACGCGCATTGATTTGATGATGAACAGCTTTTCAAAGGGGCAAAAGCGCATTGCCCTGTATATTGAGGAGCATTATGATAAAGCGGCGTTTATGACCGCCTCAAAGCTGGGCGAGACCGTAGGCGTAAGCGAGAGCACGGTAGTGCGCTTTGCCACCGAGCTCGGCTACGACGGCTATCCCGGACTGCAAAAGGCTATGCAGGAGATGATCCGCAACAAGCTGACCTCCGTCCAGCGCATAGAGGTCACGTCCGGCAGGATAGGCAACGCCAATGTTTTGGACAGCGTACTGGGGCAGGATATCGAAAAGATCCGCCGCACCATAGAGGAGACCTCTCACGAGGACTTTAACCGCGCCGTTGACGAGATCTGCGCGGCAAAGCGCATATACATCTTCGGCGTGCGCTCCACTGCGGCTATCGCAAACTTCCTCGCTTATTATTTTGAATTGATTTTTGACAACGTGGTGACCATCAATACCACCTCAGCCACCACCATGTATGAGCATATTTTCCGCATGACAGAGGACGACGTAATCATCGGCGTAAGCTTTCCGCGCTACAGCAAGATGGCGGTCGAGGCTATGGACTTTGCCCGTTCGCGCGGCGCTCATGCCGTAGCGATTACCGACAGCATGGCGTCTCCGCTGGTGCAGTCGGCGGACTCTGTGCTCATCGCGCGCAGCGATATGGCGTCTATCGTCGATTCCCTTGTCGCGCCGCTCAGCCTTATCAACGCGCTTATCGTTGCTACCGTGCTCAAAAAGAAGGACGAGGTCAGCGAGACCTTCCGTCAGCTTGAGCGGGTGTGGAACCGCGACGGAGTGTACGCAAACCACGACGACGATAAATCGGACAAGCATGAACGCTAAGGTACTTGTAGTAGGTGCGGGCGCCGCCGGACTGATGGCTGCAGGCGCTGCCGCGGAATGCGGTGCAAACGTTACCCTGATAGAAAAGAATCCCCGCGTCGGCAGAAAAATAATGATAACCGGCAAGGGAAGATGCAATGTTTGCAACAACTGCGACGTCCAGACGTTTATTGCCAACGTGCCTGTCAACGGCAGATTTTTATACTCCGCCGTCAATGCCTTTACGCCTCGGGATACAATGGAGTTCTTTGAGTCTATAGGCGTGCCGCTCAAAACCGAGCGCGGCAACAGGGTGTTTCCGCAGTCCGACAGGGCGGTGGATGTTGTGGACGCGCTGCGCGGTTATGTAAAGCAAAGCGGCGTAAAGCTCGTTCAGGATACGGCTTTGGAGCTGCTGACCGAGGACGGCGCGGCTGTGGGTGTGCGCTGCACGGGTAATACATATTACTCAGACGCTGTTATCGTGTGCTGCGGCGGAAAAAGCTATCCGCTGACCGGCTCCACAGGTGACGGCTACACCTTGGCAAGGCAGGCTGGGCATACCGTTACGGAATTAAAACCCTCGCTTGTTCCGCTTGAAAGTCCCGATCCTGACTGCAAAAGCATGCAGGGCTTGGCGCTAAAAAACGTAGCGCTTAAAATAATTGATAATAATTCCAAAAAAGAAATATATACCGACTTCGGAGAAATGCTCTTTACGCATTTCGGACTTAGCGGACCGATGATTTTGTCGGCAAGCTCACATATCCGCAATATGCGGCAGGGTCAGTACACGGCGGTAATAGACCTTAAACCGGCGCTCACTCCGGAGCAGCTTGACAAGCGGCTGCAAAGTGACCTGAACGCCAACCATAACCGCGACGTGTCAAACGCTTTTTCAAAGCTGCTGCCCCGCAAAATGATCGTGCCTGTGCTTAGGCGCTGGGGCGTGCCGTTTGATAAAAAGTGCAACGTCATCACCCGAGAGGAGCGCCGCGCTCTTGCGGAATTGCTTAAACACTTTACCGTACCAATCGGCGGCTTTCGTCCCATTGAGGAGGCTATAATTACCTCCGGCGGCGTAAAGACAAGCGAGATCAACCCCAAAACCATGGAGAGCAAGCTGCTTCACGGATTGTACTTTGCAGGAGAGGTCATCGACTGCGACGCGTACACCGGCGGCTTTAATTTGCAGATCGCGTGGAGTACCGGCAGATTAGCAGGAGCTTCCGCGGTTTAGTATAATTTATAATTATGTACTGCGTACATGAATTGACTTCGTCATGAATAGTCGCAGAGCGACATTAGGAAAGGAAAACAAATATGTCAACAGCAGTAGCGCTGGACGGACCCGCAGGCGCGGGCAAATCGTCCATAGCCAAACGCGCGGCAAAGGCGCTTGGCTTTATTTATGTAGATACAGGTGCGCTGTACCGCACCATCGGTTTGGCGGCGACCCGTGCTCAGGTCGAGCCCGTGGATTCTTTGCAGCTTGATAAGCTCCTTGAAGAAATCAAGGTAGAGCTTACCTTCAGCAAAGACGCAGGGCAGATAGTTCTGCTCAACGGCGAGGATGTGTCGGACGAGATCCGCACTCCCGAAGCCTCTATGATGGCTTCCAAGATCTCCGCCGTTCCCAAGGTAAGGGCATATCTGCTCGATTTGCAGCGCAATATGGCAAAGGAAAACAACGTTATCATGGACGGCCGCGACATCGGCACCGTGGTTCTGCCCGACGCTCAGGTCAAGATCTTCCTGACCGCTTCTCCGGAGGCAAGAGCGGGCAGACGTTACAAGGAGCTCATCGAAAAGGGCATGAGCGTCAAATACGAGGATATCCTCAGCGACGTTATCGAGCGCGACTACAACGACACCCATCGTGACGTAGCGCCGCTCAAGCCTGCCGAAGACAGCGTAACCGTAGACACCACCGAGCTCGACTTTGAGCAGAGCGTTGAGGCGATTTTGGATGTGATTCAAAATCGAATTAACAATTAATGATTAACAATTAATAGTGAATGTCGTGCAGATAGCTTTGTAAAAGAAAAAACAACGGTTCCCGAACCTATTTATATTAATACAGCCGGGAAAATGACGTTTCTGCAAAACCAACCTATCTACCCGACCAAAACTGTTAATCGTTAATTGATAATTGTTAATTGAAAAACCTCTCATAAAAAAGGAGTTAAGACTAACTATGGCTCAGTCCAAGGTATTATACAGCGTCGGCAAGGTTTTGTTGTGGCCTGCATATAAATTGATTTACCGCTACAAGGTAATTGGCAGCGAATATATGCCTCGTGAGGGCGGCATGATCCTCGCGTGCAACCACCTGTCGTTTTCCGATCCGGTTTTGCTGGGTCTGGCGCAGAACCGCCGGTTGTTCTTTATGGCAAAGTCCGAGCTGTTCCGCAATCCGATAGCATCCTTTGTCATCCGTCACTTGGGCGCGTTCCCCGTTGAGCGCGGCGCAGGCGACGGCAAGGCGATCAAAACAGGCGAGGACATCATCCGCGAGGGCAACGTGATGACCATCTTTTTGGAAGGCGGCAGGAGCAAAACAGGCGAGCTGATGCGTCCGCGCAGCGGCTGCGCTTTGGTGGCTCAGCAAATGCAGGTCCCCGTTATTCCGGCGTGCATCACGATCACCGGAAACCCCAAGCACCGTTTTGCAAAGCGCGTCATCCATTTTTCCAAGCCGCTTTCTCCTCAGGAGCTGGGAGTTACCCCGGATGGAGGCAGGCGCGAGCTTAAAAATGCCTCCAATGCGATCATGGGTGAGATAAAGCGCATGAGAGAGGAGGATCGCGTTGACAATAAAGAAAGCTGAGTCCGCCGGGTTTTGCTTCGGAGTCAACCGCGCGGTCAACATGGTCTACGACCTGATAGACCAAAACGTAAAGGTCTGCACCCTCGGGCCCATCATCCATAATATGGAGATGGTGGAGGAGCTGCGGCAAAAGGGCTGCCGTCCCGTTGAGGACATAGGCGAGGTCGCAAAGGACGAAACGCTCATCATCCGATCCCACGGCGTACCCAAAAGCGTTACCGACGCGCTCGACGAACGCGGAGTGAGTTACCGCGACGCAACCTGTCCGTTTGTAAAAAAAATCCACCGGATCGTGGCGGATACGACCCCCGACGAGGTGGTTTTGATAGCCGGTAACCAACACCATCCCGAGGTGCAGGGCATCATCGGCAATTGTAATTGCGATTGTTACACCTTTAAAAATGAGGCGGAATTGGACGAAATTTTGCCTAATATTCTTTTACAGAAAAATAAAACCCTCAAAATAGTGGCTCAGACAACATTCGACCAAAAAGAATGGAAAAAATCTGTAAAAAAAATAAAAAAACTATGTACAAACGCAAAAATATTTGATACAATATGTAATGCTACGTCAGTTAGGCAAACCGAGGCGGATCAGATTGCCGCTCAGTCCGACTGTATGATCGTCATAGGAGACCGTCACAGCTCCAATACAAACAAGCTTTTTGACATTTGTAAAAAGCGCTGCGACCGAACCGTACTGATCGAAACAGCCGCCGAGCTGCAGCCCGAAATGCTCAGGCAAACCAAAACAATAGGCGTAACTGCAGGCGCTTCTACACCTGCAAGGATAATAAAGGAGGTACTGGATACAATGAGTGAAGAAATCAAATCCGGTGAAACAACAAATTTAGAAGAATCTTTTGAGGAGTTGCTTGAGGAATCCCTCAAAAATTTAAATACTAATGAGAGGGTAATGGGTACTGTTATCAGCATAGCGCCGAATGAAGTACAGGTCGACGTCGGCAGAAAACAAACCGGCTTTGTGCCTGTGTCTGAGCTTTCAAACGATCCGAATGTAAAGCCCGAAGACATCGTTAAGGTCGGCGATCAAATCGAACTGCTGATCATGAAGACAAACGACCAGGAAGGCACCATCATGCTTTCCAAGCGCAGAGTAGACGCCCAGAAGGGCTGGGAAGAGCTCCAGGATAAGGTAGACTCTCAGGAGATCCTCACAAGCACGGTAACAGAGGCTGTTAAGGGCGGCGTTATTGTTGTATACAACGGCGTTCGCGTATTTATCCCAGCTTCTCAGGCAACCGCGTCCCGCGACGAAAAGCTCGAGGATTTGGTAGGTCAGGAAGTTAACTTCCGTCTTATCGAGGTTTCTCAGCGCGGCAGATACAAGAGAGCTATCGGCTCTATCCGCAGCGTGCTCAAGGAGCAGCGTGCGGCTCAGCGCGAGGAGTTCTGGAAGAACTGCGAGGTCGGCAAGCGTTATCAGGGCGTTGTTAAGTCCCTCACAAGCTACGGCGCGTTTGTTGACTTGGGCGGCGTATTCGGCATGATCCACATTTCCGAGCTGTCCTGGACTCACATCAAGCATCCCTCTGAGGTCGTTAACGTAGGCGACACCGTAGATGTATATGTTAAGGATATCAACGAGGAAACCAAAAAGATCTCGCTCGGCTTCAAGAACGCCGAGGACAATCCGTGGGAGATCCTTAAGAGAGATTATCCCGAGGGTACAGTTGTAAACGCTACCATCGTTGGTCTGACCACCTTCGGCGCGTTTGCCAACATCATCCCCGGCATTGACGGTCTTATCCATATTTCTCAGATCGCTAACAAGAGAATCGACAAGCCCGCAGATGTTCTTTCTGTTGGTGAGACCGTTGAGGCTAAGATCACTGCTATCGACTTTGACAAAAAGCGCGTAAGCCTGTCTATGAGAGCTCTCCTGCCCGAAAGCGAGCAGGCTCCCGTAAAGGCTGCCCCCGTTGTTGAAGAGGCTGCCGAGGAAGCACCTGCAGTTGAGGAGGCTCCCGCTGTAGAGGAAGCACCCGCAGTTGAGGAAACTCCTGCTGTAGAGGAAGCACCCGCAGTTGAGGAAGCTGCCGAGGAAGCTCCCGCAGTTGAAGAAGCTGCCGAGGAAGCTGTAGAAGAAGCATAATTACATAGCTAAACAGGGCTGTCTGTATCAGGCAGCCCTTTGTTGTAGTTATAATTGAAGTATTCACTATTCACTAAAGGAGAAGAATATGACCCCTAAAGAACAATTTCTTGAGATATACCGCACGCATATCAAAAGACGCGGCGCGGAGGAATTACTGGACTGGATCAGTCAAACCGACTTTTTTACCGCGCCTGCCAGCACGCGCTATCACTGCTCATGCGAGCAGGGACTTGTCATGCATTCAGTCAGCGTGTTCAATACGATGGTAGAAAAGCATTTTGACGCGGAAACCGATAATATGGAGAGCTTTGCCATCTGCGCGCTGCTGCACGATTTGTGCAAGGCGCAGTTCTACAAGGTCTCCACGCGCAACGTAAAAAACGAAAAGACCGGTCAGTGGGAGAAGGTTCCCTACTACGCTATCGAGGATCAGTTTCCCTATGGTCACGGCGAAAAGAGTGTGTTTCTTATAGAGCGCAAAATGCGCCTTAAAATAGAGGAAGCAATGGCAATCCGCTGGCACATGGGCGAGTTCGGCGACAAAAACAGCAACGCCATCAGTCAGGCGTACGACCGATATCCCCTGGCTGTCAAGCTTCACCTTGCCGATTTGGAATCCACTTATTTAAGAGAGAAGGGCACCTCCGCGGTGAACAGGTAAATTTATGGATATTTCACTTGCGCGTCAGCGCGTTGCGGAGCTGACCAAAACCATTGAATATCACAATGATTTGTATTATAACAACGATTCTCCCGAGATCTCGGACTTTGAATATGACATGCTGCTGCGCGAGCTGGAGGACTTGGAGGCTGAGTTCCCGGAGCTAAAGCTGCCGGGCTCGCCCACTAATAAGGTAGGCGGCAGCGCCGGGGCAAAGTTTTCTCCCGTCACTCATACTGTTCCGATGGTGAGCCTTCATGACAGCTTTTCCCACGACGAGCTGCGCGACTTTGACCGCAAGGTGCGCGATATATCCCAAAAGGTTGAATATGTGGTAGAGCCTAAGTTTGACGGGCTCTCTGTCAGCTGCGAATACCGCAACGGCGTGTTTGTGCGCGGCTCAACACGCGGCGACGGCACAACGGGCGAGGACGTCACCGACAACCTTATGACCATACGCAGCCTGCCTAAGCGCCTTAAAAACGCGCCGCCCTATATTGAGGTTCGCGGCGAGGTCTATATGTCGTTTCAGAGCTTTGACGAGCTTGTAAAGCGGCAGGAGGAAAACGACGAAAAGCCGGCAAAGAATCCGCGTAACGCGGCAGCAGGCTCTCTCAGACAGAAAAACGCGGCAGTTACAGAGCAGCGCAGGCTGGATATATTTGTGTTCAGCGTTCAACAGGTGGAGGGTCACGAGCTGACAAGCCACGCCGAAAGCCTTGAATACCTTAAAGAACTCGGCTTTCCCACCGCGTTTTACAAAACCTGTACCGATATCGAGGATGTTATCGAGGAGATCGAGCAGATAGGAAACAACCGCGGCTCATATGATTACGCTATCGACGGCGCGGTCGTAAAGGTCAACGACTTTGACCTGCGCACTCAGCTCGGAAGCACAGCCAAGTATCCCAAGTGGGCGGAGGCTTATAAGTATCCTCCGGAGGAGAAGCAGACGCGTTTGCTGCAAATCGAAATTAACGTCGGCAGAACCGGCGTGCTCACGCCCGTAGGTGTGTTTGAGCCGGTGCTGCTCGCCGGCACCACGGTCAGCCGAGCCACTCTGCACAATATAGATTTTATAAACGAAAAGGGGATCAACGTCGGCGATACGGTGGTCATCCGCAAGGCAGGGGAGATCATCCCCGAGGTGCTGTCTGTAGCGCAAAAGGGCGACAATACCGAGCCCTTTGCCTTTCCCGAGGTTTGTCCGTCCTGCGGCAGCCCGGTCAGCCGTGACGACGAGGCGGCGATCCGCTGCACAAATACCGACTGTCCGGCGCAGCTTATGCGCCACCT
>CAMHCD010000054.1 GCA_946183545.1 uncultured Clostridia bacterium | reverse complement strand
GAGCTTTCAAAGGCGCTCAAGCTGATGGGCAAACGCATCAAGGTCAGTTATTTTTAGGTGAACGCAAATGAATAAGTTAAGAAAATTTGATACCAAGGTGCAATATCTTAAATACAAGGTACTGCGCGAGGTCGCGCGTCAGGCATGGAATGATACGCTGCTGGAGAATGTACTGGATATTCCGAAAATCATCGTTCCCGGCAAAACTCCGACCATGCGCTGCTGCGTATATAAAGAGAGGGCTATCCTTGCCGAACGCGTCAAAATCGCCATGGGCGGTAACTCTGCGCGTCAAAACGTTATAGAGGTAATAGACATCGCCTGTGACGAATGTCCTGCCGCCGGCTATGAGGTCACGGATTCCTGTCGCGGATGTCTGGCGCACCGTTGCGAAGACGTGTGCAAGCGCGGCGCAATTTACTTTGACCACAATCATGTGGCGCATATCGATAAAAGCAAATGCGTGGAATGCGGTCAGTGCGCCAAGGTCTGCCCTTATTCCGCGATCGCTAACCGCAAGCGCCCCTGTCAGAATGCCTGCAAAATCAATGCTATCAGCATTAATGAAGATAAGGCGGCGCAGATAAACGATGAAAAGTGTATTTCATGCGGAGCGTGTGTTTATCAGTGCCCGTTCGGCGCTATCAGCGACAAATCATTTATTTTGAATGTTATAGATTTGCTGAAAAAATGCGAACGGGGAAAGAATTATAAGCTTTATGCTGTTGTTGCGCCGTCTATTTCCAGCCAGTTTACATACGCAAAACTCGGTCAGGTGATCACCGGTCTTAAAGAGCTTGGGTTCCATACGGTCGTAGAAGCCGCTCTCGGCGCTGACATGGTAGCGCAGGCGGAATCAAAGGAGCTTGCGGAAACAGGCTTTTTAACCAGCTCCTGCTGTCCTGCTTTTGTTGCGTATATCAACAAATCATTCCCCGAGCTTAAGCCGAATGTCTCACACAATCTATCGCCGATGGCAACGATCGCCAAGTATATCAAGGATACAACGCCAAATGCAAAAATTGTATTCATCGGACCGTGCACGGCAAAAAAGATGGAGGTTCAGTTAGATTCCGTTAATCCCTATGTTGATTCCGTGCTGACATTCGAGGAATTACAGGCGCTGTTTGACAGCCGTGATATCGACCTCACCACGCTTGAGGAAGGCGTGCTGGACAACGCTTCATACTTTGGCAGGATATTCGCCCGCTGCGGCGGACTTGCCGACGCGGTAGCCGAGGGCTTGAAGGAACAGGGGCTTGATGATTTTGAACTGAATGCGGTTTCCTGCGACGGTATCGAGGAATGTAAAAAAGCGCTGACGCTGAAAAGCAAAAACGTTCTTAAGGCGAACTTTATTGAAGGCATGGCGTGCGTTGGCGGATGTATCGGCGGTGCAGGCTGTCTGACCCACGGCGCAAAGGACAAAATGCAGGTCGATAAGTACGGACAGGAAGCAATGGAAAAAACTATCCTTGACGCAATTTCGATTTTGGGATAACAGAGCACAGAATACAGTCAGTAAAGACTTGATTTTTACATTAAAACAGCCTGATGATTTCAGATGAAGTCATCAGGTTTTTTATTACTAAAAAGCATGGCAGACGCACCGCATTGGTACGTCTGCCGGGTTTATATTCAGAAAGCATATATTTATAAGGATGTTGTAAGAGGGAACTTCTACATTAAAGCCGCTTTAATAAACTCGGAGAACAGAGGATGGGGCTTGTTCGGACGGCTCTTGAACTCCGGGTGATACTGAACGCCTACATAGAACGGTCTGTCGCTCAGCTCGACCGTTTCAACCAAATTGCCGTCGGGGGAGAGTCCGGATAGCGTTAAGCCTGCGGCTTGGAGAGCTTGACGGTATTCGTTGTTGAATTCATAGCGGTGGCGGTGGCGTTCGCTTATTTCCTTTTTACCGTACGCGCGCAGCATTGTGGTGCCGTCCTGTATCACGCAGGGGTATGCGCCTAAGCGCAGCGTGCCGCCCTTATCCGTATCGTCGCTTTGGTCGGGCAAAAAGTCAATCACCTTCGGCACGTTGTTTGCAAACTCGCCGGAATCGGCGTTTTCTATCCCTGCCACGTTACGCGCGTATTCAATGACTGCTATCTGCATTCCAAGGCAGATGCCAAAGTACGGCAGGTCGTGCTCGCGCGCGTATTTGCAGGCGGTTATCATGCCTTCGATTCCGCGCTGACCAAAGCCGCCGGGGACGATGATACCGTTTAAGCCGGACAGGAGGTTGTCTGCGTTTTTTTCGGTTATGCTTTCCGAATCTATCCAGCTTATCTCGACCTTAGAATCCAGATAATAGCCCGCGTGTCTGAGCGCCTCGGCAACGCTGAGGTATGCGTCGTGAAGCTCAACGTACTTGCCGACCAAGCCGATATTGACCGTCTTTTCGCGGGTCTTGATCCGTTCGGTCATATGCTCCCAGTCCGACAGGTCGGGCTTGTGGGATTTTAAGTTGAGCTCGCGGCATACGATGTCCGAAAAATGCGCCTTTTCGAGCATCAGCGGAGCCTCATACAGTATCGGCAGGGTAAGGTTTTCGATAACGCAGTCCCGCCACACATTGCAAAAACCTGCGATCTTGTCGAAGATAGTTCTGTCGGTTATCGGTTCGTCAGTGCGGAGAATAATGATGTCGGGCGAAACTCCAAAGCCCTGCAGCTCCTTTACCGAGTGCTGGGTAGGCTTGCTCTTGTGCTCGCCGGAAGCCTTGAGGTAGGGCACAAGGGTAACGTGGATGTACAGCCTGTTCTCCTGTCCGACCTCCTGACCAACCTGTCGGATAGCCTCCAAAAACGGCTGGCTCTCAATGTCGCCGATAGTGCCGCCGATCTCCGTTATTACGATGTCCGCGTCGGTTTTTTTGCCGACGCTGTAGATAAAGCGCTTGATCTCGTCGGTGATATGAGGGATGACCTGAACGGTCTTGCCGAGGTATTCGCCTCTGCGCTCCTTTGCAAGAACGTTGGAATACACCTTGCCCGTGGTGAGATTTGAGTACTTGTTAAGATCCTCGTCGATAAACCGCTCGTAATGCCCGAGGTCAAGGTCGGTTTCGGCGCCGTCCTCGGTTACGTAGACCTCGCCGTGCTGGTACGGGCTCATCGTGCCGGGGTCTACGTTGATGTAAGGATCAAGCTTTTGGGCGGCGACCTTTAAGCCGCGCGCCTTTAAAAGCCGTCCGAGCGACGCGGCGGTAATGCCTTTGCCGAGTCCCGACACAACGCCGCCGGTCACAAAAATATATTTAGTCATAACGTTACCCCCTATAAGTTTGTATACCCCATCAGGCTTTCGTCCACCTCGCGCGCGCAGTCTCTGCCGTCGCGTATCGCGCGGACTACCAGCGACTGACCGCTGTGCATATCGCCTGCGGTAAATACGTTTTCTACGTTCGTTTTATGGGTACCGTTTTGTCCGGCAACATTCGTTCTTCCGTCAACCTCCACGCCAAACGCGGAGGTCACGTAGCTTTCGCTGCCCAAAAAACCGGCGGCTATCAAAACAAGCTCGGCGCTGACCTCGCGCTCGGAGCCCTCTACCTCGGTCATGTTCATTCTGCCGGTCTTTTTGTCCTTTTCAAAGCTGAGGCTCACAAGCAGAGCGCCTTTCAGCTTTCCGTTTTCGTCCTTGATAAACTTCTTTACGGTAGTTTGGTAGATTCGCGGATCGCTGCCGTATACCTCGGCAGCCTCCTCCTGACCGTAGTCGGTTTTGCATACGCGCGGCCACTGAGGCCACGGGTTGTTCTCGGCTCTTTGGTCGGGGAGCTTTGGCATCATCTCAAGCTGCAATACGTTTTTTGCGCCGTGACGCACGCAGGTTCCCACGCAATCGTTGCCCGTATCGCCGCCGCCTATAACGATGACGTTCTTGCCCTTGGCTGAGATATATGTGCCGTCGGCAAGACCGTTGTCGAGCAGGGCTTTTGTGGTGGATTTAAGGAAGTCAACGGCAAATTCGACCCCGTCCGCGTCTCTGCCCTCGACCTTGATGTCGCGCGGATTTGACGCTCCGCAGGCTAGGATAATGCGGTCAAAGCTGTTTGTTAATTCTTTTGCGGAAATATCCTTGCCGACGTTAACGCCTGTTTTGAACGTAACGCCCTCAGCCTTCATTATCTCAATACGGCGGTCGATTATGCTTTTTTCAAGCTTCATATTCGGGATACCGTACATCATCAGTCCGCCGGGTCTGTCGCTGCGTTCAAATACGGTAACGCTGTGACCGCGCCTGTTCAGCTGGTCGGCTGCCGCAAGTCCCGAGGGACCGGAGCCGATGACGGCTATTTTTTTGCCTGTCCTTACCTTTGGCGGTTCGGCGGCAGCCCAGCCGTTTTGGTATGCGGTCTCCACTATCGCGTACTCGTTGTTCCTTACCGTCACCGCGTCGCCGTTAGCGCCGCAGGTGCACGCCTTTTCACACAGCGCCGGACACACCCGTGAGGTGAATTCCGGAAAATTGTTGGTGATACGCAGCCTTTTGTAAGCCTGCTCCATATTATCTCTGAAAATCAGGTCGTTCCATTCGGGTATCAGGTTGTTAAGAGGACATCCGCTTATCATTCCGCCTATGTTCATACCCGACTGACAGAACGGTACGCCGCACTCCATACAGCGCGAAGCCTGCTTTTTGCGTTCAGCATACGGTAACTGATCGTGGAACTCGTTGTAATTTGTGATGCGTTCCTTTACGGAGTAGGCGCGGGCTTCCTCACGCTCATATTCTAAAAATCCTGTGGGCTTTCCCATTACTGCTCCTCCTTTACCAGTGCATAAAACGCTTCGATTTTTGCCTGCTCGCTGTCAAGACCCTTTGCTTCTTTTGCGGCGATCTCCTCGATCATCCGCTTGTAGTCGTGGGGGATTATCTTCTTGAACAGAGGCAAATACGCGCCGAAATCAGCCAAAACTCTTTTGCCCTTTTCCGAGCCGGTCGCCTTGACGTGCTCCTCGATGAGGGCTTTTACTCTGTCTATATCGACCTTTTCGTGCAGCTCGGTGCACTCTACGAGCTCCTTGTTTAGTCTGCGGTACAGGTGATGGTGTTCGTCCAGAACATAGGCGATACCGCCTGACATACCGGCGGCAAAGTTCTTGCCGGTGCGACCCAAAACGACTACGCAACCGCCTGTCATATATTCGCAGCCGTGGTCTCCGACGCCCTCAACAACCGCCGTAGCGCCCGAATTGCGCACGCAAAAGCGCTCGCCAGCAACGCCGTTGATATATGCTTTGCCGCTTGTTGCGCCGTACAGCGCAACGTTGCCGACAATAATGTTTTCCTCAGCTTCAAAGCGCGAGTTCTTAGGCGGATAGAGCACAAGCTTGCCGCCCGAAAGACCCTTGCCGTAGTAATCGTTGCTGTCGCCCGACAACTCCAGCGTAAGACCCTTGGGGATAAACGCGCCGAAGCTCTGACCGCCCGAACCGTTGCAGATCACCTTGAAGCTGTCCTCGTCAAGCGAACCGCCGAACTTCTTTGTCAGCTCGGAGCCGAAAGCAGTGCCGAGCGAGCGGTCGGTGTTTTTGACCTCAAGCTCAACAGTCTGTCCTCCGGTTTGGTTAAGCTTGAACTGCTTTTCAAGCACACGCTCGTCGAGGGTTTCGGACAGCTTGAAGTCGTATGGATTCTTGTGATGATACTCTTCCTTTTCGCCCATAAAATCGACGTTTAAGATAGCCGACAGGTCGATCTGCTTTTGGCTTTCGGTAAGGTCATCCTTTGTTTTGAGCAGGTCGGTTCTGCCGACGAGCTCATCTATCGTTCTCACGCCGAGCTTTGACATATATTCACGCAGCTCCTGCGCGATAAAGCGCATAAAATTAGCCACATATTCGGGCTTTCCGGCAAAACGCTTCCTAAGCTCAGGGTTCTGAGTAGCTACGCCGAACGGGCAGGTGTCAAGGTTGCATACGCGCATCATAGCGCAGCCGAGCGTTACCAGCGGAGCGGTGGCAAAGCCGTATTCCTCCGCTCCTAAAATCGCGGCGATAGCAACATCTCTGCCGGTCATAAGCTTGCCGTCGGTCTCGATAACTACCTTGTTCCTGAGCTTGTTCATAATAAGGGTTTGGTGAGCTTCCGCAAGACCGAGCTCCCATGGTAGACCGGCGTTGTAAATCGAGCTTCTCGGAGCCGCGCCTGTGCCGCCGTCGTGACCGGAAATAAGGATAACGCCCGCTCCGGCTTTGGCAACGCCTGCGGCTACCGTGCCGACGCCGCACTCACTGACCAGCTTTACGGAAATACGCGCGTTTTTGTTTGCGTTTTTCAAATCGTAGATAAGCTGAGCCAAGTCCTCTATCGAATAAATATCATGGTGGGGCGGGGGAGATATAAGCGATACGCCCGGTGTTGAGTGGCGTGTTTTTGCTATCCATGGATAAACCTTGTTGCCGGGCAAATGACCGCCCTCGCCGGGCTTTGCGCCCTGTGCCATCTTGATTTGGATTTCCTCGGCTGAGTTTAGGTACTCGCTCGTCACGCCGAAGCGTCCGGAGGCTACCTGCTTGATAGCCGAGCAGCGGTTATGCTTTGTTCCTCTTGTTGCAAGGCGCTCCGGGCTTTCGCCGCCCTCGCCGGAATTCGATTTGCCGTGGAGCATATTCATGGCAAGCGCCAGCGTTTCGTGAGCCTCCTGACTGATCGAGCCGTAGGACATAGCGCCCGTTTTAAAGCGCTTTACGATCTCGTCAACGCTCTCGACCTCGTCGAGCGGTACGGGGCTGTCGGCATAGTTGAAGTCGAGCAGTCCGCGCAGGCTTACGGGAGCCATCTCGTCGGTTATCATGTGCGTGTACTGCTTGAAAAGCTCATAGTTGCCGGTGCGCGCCGCCGTTTGCAGGGTGTGTATGGTCTGGGGATTATATAAGTGTTCCTCTCTGCCGCTTCTGAACTTATGACTTCCGCGGGAAATCAGCTCGTCGCCTGTTTCGAGTCCGAGCGGATCAAACGCCGCGGTGTGGAGCTTATCGACGTTCTTTTCAATATCCTTTAATGTGATCCCTCCGACTCGGCTGACCGTTCCGGTAAAGTACTCGTCGATCACCTCGCGGCTGATGCCGATAGCCTCAAAAATCTGAGAGCCGAGGTAGGACTGGATCGTGGAAATGCCCATCTTGGAGGCGATCTTGACAATGCCGTGAAGCACAGCGTCGTTGTAGTCGCTGACTGCGGCGTAGTAGTCCTTATCAAGCAGATCGTCATGTATAAGCTCGTGGATGGTCTCCTGAGCAAGATACGGATTTATGGCTGTTGCGCCGTAGCCTAACAGCGTGGCAAAATGGTGTACCTCGCGCGGTTCGGCGCTCTCGAGTACGATAGACAGCGAGGTTCTGCGCTTTGATACGACAAGGTGTTGGTGAAGCGCTGAGACCGCCAGCAGCGACGGAATGGCAATATGGTTTTCGTCAACGCCTCTGTCCGAGAGTATCAAAACGTTAGCGCCGTCCTTGTACGCTTTGTCTGCTTCGATATAAAGGCGGCGTATTGCCTTTTTAAGCGAGGTGTTCTTGTAATAGAGCATGGGGATGGTAGCGACCTTAAAGCCGTTTTCCCTCATGTTTTTAAGCTTCAAAATATCGGTTGAGGATAAGATGGGGTTATGGATCTTGATTACCTTGCAGTTTTCGGGCTTTTCCTCAAGAATGTTGCCCGACTCACCGAGATAAACCGTGGTTGAGGTAACTATTTCCTCGCGGATAGCGTCGATCGGCGGATTCGTTACCTGGGCAAACAGCTGCTTAAAGTAGTTGAACAAAGGCTGGTTTTCGCTTGACAGCGGAGGAATGGGGGAGTCGGTACCCATTGAGGCGATCTGTTCGCTGCCGTTTTTAGCCATGGGCAGAATGGAGGTCATAACATCCTCGTAGGTGTAGCCAAACGCTTTTTGCAGCTTTCTGCGCTCTTTTCTGTGATGTTCCTCAACCTTTGCGTTGGGGATACGCAGATCCTTTAGCTTAATCAGATTCGCGTCAAGCCATTCGCCGTAGGGCTGACGTGACGCGTAGCGTGTTTTAAGAGCGTCGTCGTCAACAAGCTCGCCCTTTACGGTGTCCACAAGCAGCATTTTGCCGGGACGGAGCCTGTCTTTTTTTACCACCCTTTCGGGTTCAACAGGCAGCGCGCCTACCTCGGAGGACAGGATCAGATTATCGTCGTCGGTGATGTAATAACGCGAGGGTCTGAGACCGTTTCGGTCAAGCACTGCGCCCATTATATCTCCGTCGGAAAACAGTATGGACGCGGGGCCGTCCCAGGGCTCCATCATGGTGGCGTAGTATTGGTAAAAATCCTTTTTCTTGCGGCTCATAGTGCCGTTTCTGTCCCACGGCTCGGGAATGGTTATCATCACCGCAAGCGGAAGATCCATTCCGCTCATCACAAGGAATTCAAGTGTATTGTCGAGCATCGCGGAGTCGCTTCCCTCGGCGTTTACAACGGGGATCACCTTATCCAGATCGCCCTTCAAATGCTCACTTCTCATGTTTTCTTCACGCGCGAGCATCTTGTCGGCGTTGCCCCTTATGGTGTTGATCTCGCCGTTGTGAACGATCATGCGGTTCGGGTGAGCTCTCTCCCAGCTCGGATTTGTGTTGGTGGAAAAGCGCGAATGAACAAGCGCGATAGCGCTGTCGTAATCTTCGTCCTGAAGATCAAGAAAGAAGTTGCGCAGGTCGCCTACCAAAAACATTCCTTTATATACGATAGTCCTTGAGGACAGCGAAACAACATAGGTATCCTCGTTGCTCTGCTCAAAGATCTTACGCGCAACGTATAGCCTGCGGTCAAACTCTATTCCGCGCTTTACTCCGTCGGGACGTTCGATAATGCACTGCTGGATGTTCGGCATACATTCAAACGCGCGGTTGCCGATCGCGGTTGAGTCAAACGGAACCTGTCTCCAGCCGAGCACGTGCAGGCCTTCCTTTTCGGCTATGATCTCAAACATCTTTTTTGCTTGATTTCTGAAAAGCTCAAACTGCGGAAAGAAAAACATACCTATAGCGTAATCGCGCTCGCCTTTTAAGGTAATGTTCATCTGTGCCGCGGCTTTTTTAAAGAACCTGTGTGATATTTGCAGCAGTATTCCTACGCCGTCGCCGGTTTTGCCCTCGGCGTCCTTTCCGGCGCGGTGCTCCAGAGTTTCTACTATAGTCAGGGCATCCTCGACCGTCTTATGAGATTTTACTCCTTTAATGTTAACGACTGCGCCTATGCCGCAGTTGTCGTGTTCAAATCGCGGAGAGTATAATCTGTTCTTTTCAGCCATTTCAAATCATACCTTTCGGAAATTTTACGCGTTTATTATACAACCGTAATGCAGGATTGTCAATAGGAAGTTGCAACAAAATATATTAATCAATGCAAAAAGCTGATAAAAACGGTTGCAAATGCAAATAAAATAAAATAAATTGCAGGAAGAATAAAAAAAGTTGCAAAAACCTATTGACAAACGAAAACGGTTAGTGTATACTTACACCATCGACACAGCAAGGGCGCTGCGAACTCGGCTTATGGGTTTGCGGCGCCTTTTCTGATTAACAGATTGGAGTGTGCAATATGAAAAAAGTAACAGATTACTTTGGCGTGAACGTATTCAACGACAGAAAAATGCAAGAGATGCTTCCTAAGCCTACCTACAAGGCGCTTAGAAAAACCATCGAAAACGGTGAAGCGCTCGACATTACGATAGCAAACGCAGTGGCTCACGCTATGAAGGACTGGGCTATTGAAAATGGCTGCACCCATTACACGCACTGGTTCCAGCCTATGACGGGAGTTACCGCAGAAAAGCACGACAGCTTTATTTCCCCAAAGGGCGACGGTATTATCATGGAGTTCTCGGGCAAGGAGCTAATCAAGGGCGAGCCCGACGCGTCATCCTTCCCCTCGGGCGGCATCAGAGCTACCTTTGAGGCAAGAGGCTACACCACATGGGACCCCACCTCTCCGGCGTTTATCAGAGACAAGACCTTGTATATCCCCACTGCTTTTTGCTCATATACGGGCGATGTGCTCGACAAAAAGACTCCGCTGCTCCGCTCAATGGAAAAGCTCAGCACAGAAGCGGTAAAGGTTCTTCACCTGCTCGGCAAAACAGATGTAACAAGGGTCACTACCACGGTAGGTCCCGAGCAGGAATATTTCCTTATTGATAAGAAAATGTACGATCAGCGCCCCGACCTGATCTATACCGGCAGGACCCTGTTCGGCGCAATGGCTCCCAAGGGACAGGAGCTCGACGACCACTACTTCGGCTCCATCAAATCCAGAGTATCCGCATATATGCACGACCTTGACGAGGAGCTTTGGAAGCTCGGCGTTTTTGCAAAGACAAAGCACAACGAGGTAGCGCCCTCGCAGCATGAGCTTGCGCCGGTGTTTACCACATCCAATATCGCGACCGACCACAACGAGCTTTGCATGGAGGTCATGAAGAAAACCGCCGAGCGTCACGGGCTTGTATGTCTGCTGCACGAAAAGCCTTTTGCGGGCGTCAACGGTTCCGGCAAGCACAACAACTGGTCGATCTCTACCGACAAGGGAGAAAACCTGCTTGACCCGAGCAAGTGCCCGGAGGATAATTTGCAGTTCCAGCTGTTCTTGGCGGCGGTCGTAAAGGCGGTTGACGAATACCAGGATCTGCTCAGGGTCACTGTCGCCTCCGCAGGCAACGACCACAGACTCGGCGCGAACGAGGCTCCGCCTGCTATTATCTCGATGTACCTCGGCGACGATTTGGGCGCTCTGGTAGAGAGCATTATCGAGGGCAAGGACTACAAGAGCCACAAGGCTGCGCGCATGGAAACCGGCGTTGACGCTCTGCCCGACTTTAAAAAGGATAATTCCGACCGCAACCGTACCTCTCCCTTTGCGTTTACCGGCAACAAGTTCGAGTTCCGCGCTCTCGGCTCATCGCTGAATATCGCGTGTCCGAACTACATGCTCAACACTATGGTTGCCGAGGAGCTTAAAGGCTTCTATGATGTGCTCAAGGATTCCGCCGACCTCACCGCCGACCTAAAGGCTTTGGTAAGGAAGGTTCTCACCGAGCATCAGCGCATTATTTTCAACGGCGATAACTACTCTGACGAGTGGGTCGAGGAAGCCGAAAGACGCGGACTGTGCAACTACAAGAGTCTGCCCGAGGCTATGGAGCATTATATAGATAAGAAGAACGTAGAGCTGTTTACCTCCAACGGCATTGTAACGGAAGCAGAGATGCATGCGCGTTACGAGATCGAGCTGGAGCAGTACGCAAAGCTCCTCAATATCGAGGCTTTGACAATGCTCGACATGGCAAAGAAAAACATCACGCCTGCGGTCATGGCGTTTACAAAGGAGATCTCCGAGTCTGTGGCGGTCAAGAAGAGCATTTCGGCAGGCGTTTCGACCTACGCGGAGGAAAAGCTGTTGAATAGCCTCAGCGAAAAGCTCGAAGCCTTTGTAAAGAAAACCGCAGAGCTTGAATCCGCGCTTGCCGGCGCAGGCGAGTACAGCGATAATCTGGAGCTCGCCAAGTATTACAGAAACACCGTGTTTGCTCTTATGAACGAGCTTAGGGAGATCGGCGACAGCATGGAGACCGAGACCTCCGCACAGTACTGGCCGTATCCTTCATACGGAGAGATCCTGTTTGGAGTTTGACGGTAAATCAAGCTATCCATCCGGCAGCGTGACGCTGCACGCACTCCGCCTTTGCAAAACGGCGGTTCAAGACACTATCCATCCGATAGGCTAACATATGACAACGCAACTGCGGCAGCGTGACGCTGCATACACTCCGCCTTTTGAAGACGTTGCATTGCAATGCCTTTGC
>CAMHCD010000053.1 GCA_946183545.1 uncultured Clostridia bacterium | reverse complement strand
TGCATTAACAATATCGGCAATACTTTCCTTAACGGAAGATTTTTCGGTTATATCCATATCTTCTAGCTCATACAAAACCGCCGCCATATGCTTGCAATAATTCCCGTCCTCGGCATACGGACAGTCGCAATCCATGTCATACACTTCATCGTGATCGAGAAATATCTCGACCTCATACAAATCCGTTCCGCTGACAGTAGCGGAGATCACGTCGTCCTCCCTGCTGATATCCTCAACCGCTCCTTCAAGATAGTAACCGTATCCCCTGTCGAGAATCGTTTTTCTGAAAAGGTTTTTCCAATTCTTTTTCAGCATTTATCATCACACCTTAAAACAAAAGCCGCGCCTGTATTGCAAGGCGCAGCTATCCTATTGATTATATTGTGTCAGCAAATATTTTTCTATTTCATTTACAAAGAACACGGCACTTTCAACCTGTTCAAAAACTTCTTCTTTAAAAATCAAATAGAAGTCATCATAATCGCTGCTCTGTCTTACATCTTTCAGAGAATCAATGATATGCGACATTTCCGGGTTGAAAATACCGGTTTTGATATAACTTTTTCTAAACTCCGCAATAACACCGGAATGTTTCTTAAAATCCAGACCGTCTAACGCGAGAACTGCTCTCATTGCAGAAAACGCCGCATAATAAGAACGATTGGCAGCGGATTTGTAATCGCCGGAATCAATCAAAAGTTTAGCTGTATTCAGACGTTCTTTCGCTATTGCCAACCGGTGCTTTGAAAGGACTATCATGTTCTCACTAAGCAACTTTAATACCCTCTTTCATGACATTTTGATAAAACGGCAATACATCCAAATACATATTGAAAGTTTCAATGTCTTTTATCGTGGAGGAAATCACTAAATCATATTGAAGCCCAAGTTTGGATTCCGCTTTGATAATAGGCTTTTTATATCTCCACAAATCCTCGGGAGCGATCCCCTTGACCAAGATCATCATATCCACATCAGAGTCGGGCGTATAATCACCGCGCGCATAGGAACCGTAAAGGATCACCGAATCAAGATGCTCGCCGAAGGTTTCTCTCGCTGTTTTGGCTATCTCGGAAAGAATGATCTGCAATTCACTTTTTGAGCACATAGGAACACTCCTTTCTTTTTTATTATAGCATACGCAAATCCATTTGTCTATCTTTCTTTTGATTTCATACAGCCAGCGCGTAGTGATATGTAATCCTCTCAACCTGTCCCCTCTCACACCACGAACTCCGCATAAAACTTGTTTGTCGTACGTGGCACATTATGTTGTTCATGGTTGAGGTCTTGGATTTGAACTTAACAAAGGTATTGTAGAAGCTCTGAATACCAAGGTCGTTTGTGATCTCAGCCTTGATCGAAGATTCAGACTCTTCGATCTTATTAAAAATCTTGTCTACCTTTTCACTGATCTCATTGACCTTTTTTTCTGTTCTTTCATCTGCTTTTTCAATGAATGCGTCAAGCAGTCCGCCGAGTGCGGGAGCAAAATATTTGCCGTGCTTTGTTGCCGCGTCAAGGATCTTGAGCAACGTTGCCGAGGTAATGTTCTTTGCATGAACCAGATCTCTGTCAAGCTTTACCATGTTCTCATTTGTGATGTGAGTGCCGGCAGACAGGCTTTTTTCCGCAGCGAAAGCTGTAGTTGTTGCCATTGTGCCAACCGAGAGTACTGTGATTGCTGATAAAGCAGTCGCGATTACTTTTGTTCTGATTTTGTTTTGTTTCATAATTTTTTCACCTTTTTGTTCTTTATTCAGAGGTTATTTCGTTTTTCCCTCTGTTGCAACTACAGTATATCACAATGAATATAACAAAACTCTGACAAAATAATTATTTTTCTTACAGATTTCGGACTGTTTTTTTGATTTGAGACTTGTTCCGGCGAAACATATAACAAAAACGCTCTCTGTCCCGATAAAAGGAAAGAGAGCGTCGTTATTTATCAATCTATGTAATACTGTTCAAGCGTTATTTATAAAGCCCGGATTACTGATAGATGTGATGATGGCAGTCGTAATCTGCGCCGAAGTTATTTGCCCAGTATTCCTGACCGTTTACCTGATAGCAGATAGCATAGTGGAATTCTTCGCTTGTGAACTGATCTCTGTACATTGGAAGAGAAGCGCACCAAGTCTCGGTGCCGTTGCCGTTAGAAACGTAATAAAACATGGGGACATCATTATAGGTTTTCCAGTCGTCGGTGGTATAGCGAACAAAAACATTCTTGTGATAACCGTAGTTCTGGAGCAGAGCCATAACAGTGTATCCCATATAGGGGTACTGATACATCATTCTTTCTGAAATAACCGGAGCACTGCCAATAGCGTTGCCGGCAAAGTAGTCGTTGCCATTGTTATTATCCCAGTAGGTCACACCGTCCGCAACATATTTGATGCAGTATCTTGCATTAAAGCTGTTGAAACTTGCTTTCCAAATCTTGGTTCCGTCATCAAGAGTTTTGAAGAACTCAGCCTCCTGATCGAGCCATTCCTGACCGTCCATATAATTGTAATGCACATAAACCTTTTGGTCGCTTGCGTTGTCCTTAGTCTGGATATAAGCCTCATAAGTGGTCATGCCGTTTTTAACAAAAAAAGGAGTTGCACTGTGGAGCTTAACTCTGTCAATTTCGGCAGCAGAGACAGATGCGGTTCCTGCGATACACATAGTGCTGAGAAGCAAGGCAATGATAAGAACTACAGAAGCGATTTTTGCGGAAGTTTTACTTGTTTTTGTCATAATGTTTCCCCTTTGTTAGATAATGTATTTTTTGACAGGAACGTTCGCCATTGTTCTCTTTAGTTCCTTGCGTCCGCTACATTATAACAAACAAAAAGCAAGAAATCAATAGGTTTAATAAAAGAAAAAAATATTCGATTTTTTAGATATGTTTCACTAATTATCGACGCTCAGTTTGTTAAACATGCACAATTATCCTGCTTGTTTGATAAAGCAAAGAGCGAACAAAAAAAGTTGTCGCTTGATTATATCTTGCTATAGCAATATCGGTCCGGAATTGTTCTCAAAGGGAGCTTCTTCTTCCTCTAACACATCAGAATAGACAGCATCAACAAAAGGTGAGCTATCTGAAACAGATTTTTTATTAATAAACATTTTGTAGGCACGATTGGCTATTATTTTTGTTTCTCCCAAATCAAATCCGCCGTTAATTACAGCACCCACAACCGGGATCATTCTGCCAAAATTAATCAGTCCTTTTTCTCCAAACTTAGTCACCAGTTTAAAACCGACTTTTTGGTTGATGTTGAGTAAAACCTTTTCGGGTATTTTTTTAATGCCCTGCTCGGCTAGTTTTTCTCCAAGCTTGATCCCGAATTTTTTTGCTACTTCACTTACAGATACTCCTGCTAAGCACGCATAAACAAACGTTCTTACTTCGTCGTCATCTAAGTTGTATCCGCCAATGTAGGCAGCACAAGCGATCATTCGCATTTGGACATACAGAACGCTGCTTATTTCGGCAGGAATAGTGACAGGCATGGTAATCAGACCGCCAAAGCCCGTAACAAATCCCGATGTTGCACATTTTGCCACTTGGACATTAAGCATTCGTTTTGCGGCAATTTGTTTATCCGGGTATTTTGCTAAATACTCTTGGGCTATCGTTTCAACCGGTTTGCTTACATGAGGGATACCATTTATACTTTTATCATATAAAGACGAAATAACCTTAAGCATATTATCGCCGGTAATAATTTTTTTGTCTTTAGCCATGAACAAAACGCCTCCTTTAGCTAAGTATAACATGTTTCTCAGCACTTTTCAACAATCTGCTTATAAACAAAGCGATGCGGTTTTTGCCCATTTAGCCAGATATTTTTATTTAAGAAAAAGTATAATGATATATTTAAAGTGAATAAAAAGTGTCATCTGTTCAATAAGACATTTTCTGTAAAAAATAAGGGGCTGCCGCAAAATCTTTCGATTTGCGACAGCCCCATTTTTCACTTAAATCACTTCGCCGGTTCTGCCGATCCCTGTGGTAAACTCTGCAAGGTAATACTGGATGGCGGTAGCGTCGTGGATGGTGATTTCGCCGTCGCCGTCCGTGTCAGCCAGCAGCTTTTGCGATTCGCTGATGGTTTCCAGCTCGGCGATCACGCACTGTATCAAGGTGGCGTCATTGATGGTAACGCTGCCGTCGCCGTCTGCATCGCCGATGATGCCGGTAACGGGGGTATAATCCACCCACTTGCCGTCGGCGGTGTACAGCTTGATCTCGCCGGGATGAATGGTGCCTGCGTCGAACTGCTGTCCGTTGCTGTTGAAGATGACGTTGCCGTAGGCACCGTTCAGCTCGTACTGATAGGGCAGTACATATCTATATAGCGTGTCGCTGATTTTTTCCATTGGCTCACCCGGCCAGCCTTTGTTTTGCGCCGATCCCCAAATGTAAATATTCGCCTGCGTCCAAGAGGGTCGTGCGGCTTGTTCGAGATATACCACCGTGTTGTTTTGCTTTTGCCAGATGGTATAGGTTGCTTTTGCCGTGGCGAGCACGTTGCCGTCGGCATCATAACCCGTCAGAGTGACGGTCGCCGTATCGCCATGTGCCAAGGCATCAAAGGAAATGGTGTCGCCGTAGGCGATCGCGCCGGATCGTATGGTGCTGCCGCCGGAGGTAACAGTGTAGGCGGCGTGGTCGCAGTTTTTCACATATGCCTTGACGGTGTCGCCCATCATAAGGTAGCCTGCCGCTTTGGACAGAGACACCGAGGGCTTCAAGTATTCCGCCTCGTTGTACGCCTTCCACTGACCGCTTGCCGTGTAGACCATCCGCTGACCGGGCTTGATTTGTCCCGCGTCAAACTGCTGTCCGTTGCTGTTGAAAATCACGTTGCCGACGCTGCCGTCCATTTCATACACATAAGGCAGCACATATTTGTATAGTCCCAGCTCGGTTTTTTCCATCTGCACACCCGGCCAGCCTGCATTTTCGGCGGAGCCCCACACATAGGCGTAGCAGTTCTTCCAGTCGGGACGCGCTTCTGGCTCCATATAAACCACAGTGTTTTGCTGCGGAATCCATTTGGTGTAGGTTTTAGTCGTTGTCGCCACAACCTGGTTGCTGCTGTCGTAGCCTGTGACGGTCAGCACGGCGGACGCCTTGTTTGCCACGCCGTCAATCAAAATCGTATCGCCGGTGGCGACGCTTCCGTTGACAGTGTTGCCGCCGATGGTCAGCGAGTAGGATGCGTGGTCGCAGCTGCGAACGGTAACCTCGACATTGAGGGAGTCGGTCAGGAAGTAACCGGAGCCGACGGATAAGCTGACCGCAGGAGTGAATGCCTCTTTGTCGGCTGCGGCGGTTTTGGGATTATATACCACTGCAACCTTGCCTGCCTTAACGGTGCCGCTGAGCACGCCGTTTTGCACGGTGAAAGCTCCGCCGTAAGCTTGATCGGTGTAGTCGCCGTCGGTCATACCGGTAGCGGCGTTAAGGGTAACGTCTTGGTCGCTTGCGTTGATAATAACCGCGCCCTTGTTGCTGTCGCCGCGCTCAATCATAACGACCTGCGTGTTTCCTGCAACGGGGTTGCTCGCGGTTTGCGCGGTGTTGCCCATTTCGTTGCGGAAGAAGTTGACTGCAACTACCTGCGGATCTTTGTACATATCGCTGCCCGCAGGACCGATTTTGTTGTCGCCATAGGGGTTGCCGGCACTGCTGTTGTTGGGGCGGTCAAAGAATAGCGGAGTGCCGTCCTTGCGCGCCGCGATCGCCGCCCAGGCCTGAATGACCTGCTGGGTCTCGGTCAGCTCGGCATAGGTTTTGTCGTTGCAGTAGTTGTCGTGCGACTCCACCCATGTGACGGTTTGGTCAGCCTTGGCACCTGCCGGCAGCAGCGCGTCGGTGATGAAGTCCGCATCCAAATTTTTGTTGACGATCGCATCGCGGACACGGAAGCCCGTCAGCGAGTTAGTGGTGTTCATATAATGCTCCACGCCGTTTTTGTCGGTGAATGCCTGGCTGTGGTAAGCATACAGGCGGCTGCTGTCGTTGTCGTCGTAGCCGTCAACGGAATTTTTGTAGTTGTGTCTGCCGCCCTCCTGCAGCACCTCGCCGTACTGAAACGCCGCGCCGTTTTGGAGGATCGTCGGCCAAAAGTCGCCGGCAAAGTCGTTGCCGTATTTTTCGGAGGTATCGTCGGGCAGCTCAATGAGCTTTGCCGCGTCGTAGCGGAAGCCGTCGGCACCGCTTTCCACACAGTCCTGTAAGAAGCTGAGAATATAGTTTTGTACATTTTTATTCTGGGTGTTCAGCTCGTACAGTCCGCTGAGGTCGTACTGGGTTTCCTCGTAGCGATCGACCTCCGACCAGTTTTGCCCCGGCTCGCGCTCGTCGCCCATAGGATGGAACGCGCCGCCCTCGATATTTTTGATATTGTCGGAAATCGCGTCGTAGTAGGCAGTGGTGTGGTTGAGTACGGAGTCGACAATGACCTTGATTCCGTATTGGTGTGCGGTGTCACACATCGCCTTAAATTCGTCCTTGGTACCAAACTGATAGTTGCCGATTTTGTAGTCGGTGGGCTGGTAGTGCCACCACCAGTTGTCGCCGCCGGAAATGGTAAGCGAACCGTTGCCGCCGTTGTTGACCTCGCAAATCGGCGAGGTCTGAATCGCAGAAAAGCCCGCCGCAGCGATTTCGGGAATGTTTTCGCGGATGGTGTTGAAGTTCCAGCACCAGCAGTGCAAAATCGCGCCGCCCTCAACGGTTGCAGACAAACCGTTCGTCTGCAAGTCAGCTCCTGTGTTGGTTGATGCCGCCATAACGGACAAGCCTCCTGTCAGCGTTTGCGACAGCAAAACCGCAGAGGTTACGGTTGCAGCGCAAAGCTTTTTTAATGTTTTTTTCATATCGGTATCCCCTTTCTCGGTGGTTATGTCTAAGTTAACCGTTTAACTAGATGATACTGCATTTCCTTTAGTTTGTCAATGCTTATTTTACAAAAACCAAAGCTTTGTGTAATTTAAACAAAGAATTAGATAAATTTTTAGGCAAATAGACGGTTATATAAAAGGAAATCCAAAAGTGAACCGATTAACAAATTCAGGCTGCTTTGGGTCCCTGTCATTTTGCGCGATTTGCAAAGCAAAAAGTCGAAGAATCCCCTGCGGCACCGCAGTCATACGACAAGGGGATTCTTCGACTTTTTATGTTATTTTCAATAGATGTAAAAAGGTTTTATCGGATATCAGTATTACATTTGCCAATTCGCCTGTCGGCGACCGATCGGGATACAGCCTTTAAACCGCAGCGACGGAATCGCGCTCGATGAGCTTGACAGCAATTTTTTCGCAGGAGGTGCGCTCCTGCTTGTCCTCCAGCATGGCGAACAGCAAATCGCCCGCGCGTGTTGCCTTTGCTTCGATGTCCTGCGAAATAGTGGTAAGCTTGGGTGTGGCGAGCGAGCAGATGGACAGGTTGTCAAAGCCGATGACCGAAATGTCGCCGGGCACACTTTTGCCGCACTGGCGCAAGCCCTGTATAATACCGCACGCCGACAAGTCGGACATCACGCCCACCGCAGTAAACTGCCGCTCGGACAGGGCGATATCGTTGCCGGCGATAATGCTGTTGCTCTCCACAGTGTCCACGGCAAAAATGTCTGCGTCCGTCAGGACAACGCCCTGTGCGGCACAAGCGTCGCGAAAGCCGCAAAAGCGTTCCCAAATCACGCCCTCGCTGCCAAACTGCGGCGCGGCAAAGGCGATTTTGCGGTGTCCTTTGTTCAGCAAATGCTGAGCCGACAAATAGCCGCCGCGGTAATCGTCAATGCCCACGCATACCACGCCCGTATCGTCACAGTAGGAGTCGATATACACCGCCGGACAGGGCAAATTTTGCCGAACCTCGCGGATCTCCTCTGCCGACACGCCTGCAAACAACGCGCCGTCGACATTCCAAGACGACAGCATGGGTACGATGTCGCGGCAACGCTCCACACAGCGAACCATCAGGCAATAGTCGCGCAAACGAACATATTTTTCGATTTCAGCGATTAATTCCGCGTAGTACGGATTGCTGTTAAAGGTAAAATAGTCGCCGATGTTAGGAATTACCAAGCTGATAATACGGCTTTGGCGGGTGGATAGACTGCGTGCCGCCGCATTGGGCTGATAATCGGCTTCGCGGATGATCCGCTCGATTTTACGTCGCGTTTCATCGGACACCTTGTGAAAGTTGCCGTTGATGACATTCGACACCGATGCCACGCTCACGCCCGCCATCGCCGCAATTTGTTTTATTGTCATTTTTATCGAAAGCTCCCTTACTTTTGAATTGGTAAACCGTTTAACTAATGTTATTATACATTTCCGCAAGGGTGCTGTCAAGAGGAATTTCGTTGTCAGTCGTCGCTGATAACAGATATGAGGTATCGTTTCATAAAATCGAGTATAAAGAACAAATAAAGACCACTTTTCGAGGTTTGACTGCACTTTTGACTGCATTTTGTGCCAATCCTGCATCTTTTCATGCGATTTGCAGGTTGTTGACTTTCATGTATTCGTGCTCACAACTGAACATAAGATAGAGTTTAACATCAGCATTGACACGGACTTACAAACAATCGATATGCTTAGAGAGCGTTATGAGGTACTGATTTCGAAATTTTTCTCTGATACATCAAAGGGTAAACGGTTGAGTAAAATCAGCCGTTTACTTTTTTATTTTAATATGTTATGATATTTCAAAGGAGGTCGAATTTAAAGATGAAGCCAGAAAAGTACAAAAAGGTTAAAACTCGTGCGGTTCGGCCTGTCTTGAAGAAAGATGGCACGTGGACTACAATAATAGAAGAATCGGAAGAGATGATTCCGGATTTAGGTCGTGAGAAGACAATTTGCAATGTGTGCGGATGGTCAACGTACCCTAAGTGTAAAGAATGGTGTCACATTATCAAACGTCGAGAGAGCTGAAAAATATGTAAAAATTGAGAGGGTTTGGTTTACATTCCCTCTCTTTTTTGCCTTGGTTTTTGAGTAACTGGTCAATTGCCCACTTTTTGCCCACTTTTTAGACCCCAAAATGGCCAGCAAAAATGGCTTATCTATGCGGTTTTTGAGGGTAATTGGCCAGATGGCCAGATATTTTTTTATTTATATAAGAAAAAGTATAATAATATATATAAAGTAAGAAAAAAAGTGGGCATCTGGCCAGCAAGACATTTTTCGCAAAAAATAAGAGAGTCTTAACCAAGGCTCTCATTATTTGATTATGCTATGTAAAGAGCATCTTCTGAAACTAAAATTTTCAAAGGCGAATTACACAAATAGTCGATTCGGTTGATATTATCCACAAAAGGAGAAATATCTACCTTTTGGCAATTTGTAATCGTTCTGGATATTTTTTGATTTGTGTCAGCGTCGAGCTCTTTTATCCGTTCAGAAGTTTCTAAAAGGTTTTCATCTATTTGGGTGTCTCTTAATTTAGGGATCTTTTCAACGGCTTTCCCAAGCACTTTGGTGGTTCCTGCAGCACCTCTGCTTACTATAGAACGAACTGAACGTTTTGCAAATCTTTCTAAAGCAGCATAGACATCGCTGTAAATCTCCCGATACTCTAATGCATATCCGGATATTTTATCAACGACTCTTTGCAAAAATTTACTTTCAAAGTTTTCCAATAGCAAAACATCTACATACGAGGAAAAAGCATACATGTAAACAGATAAACGGTAATCGTCTAACCTCGCAAGGAGGTCATTGATATTTTTACTTACTTTCTTAGTAGTATGGAATAAAGCTCCTTCTTTGATGACTGATTGAACCTGCTTTTTGAACAAACTGATACTTTGCTCGGATTGCTGTTTAATGTCCAACACTTTAATGTGGTTTGAATTGATATATTTTTCATTATTCCAATTTAACTTGTAGTTATTTAAAATATCTGAAAGAAAATTAAGATTTCCTTCTAATGCTGACTTTTCCTTTTGTTCTAAAAAATTCATTATATTATCTTGGCTTTGCTTTATGTCATTAAGCTTAGCATTAATGCTAAGTAGTGCGGCAGCAATAGCAATCGTATATGGATTTATACTGAATGCAGAAGCACTATTCTCTGATACTTCAACAGGATTAAATGTCGTTTGCCCTACAAGATTGTTGCCATTGAAAGCGGCTCCTATAAATCCGGTTCCATCCTTTCTCTGAATCATACGTGTTGCTCCTTCAGGCAAATTGGCTTCCCACAAAATCTTTGTGGATTGCGCACCTGTTCCAAGAAGCTGTGAACTGAGGTTTTGCAGAGATTGTGTCAGAGGGGCTATGGATGCGCCGAGAACGGATAAATCTGCAATTGGTATTTTTTCAATTAAGGAAAGTTTGACCTCGTCTCTCTCAACAATTTCGGGTCTGAATTCGGAACTAATGATAGATTTAATTAATTCGTTTTTATAATCTTCAGCCATTTCTCATTTTCCTCCTCTAAGTTTATATTGTAATTATAGCACTTCTACGCAAAAAATACAAGTTCTATAATGGAAACTATATTATTGGAGGTTTTATTATGAAAAAAGAAAATGTATTTTTGGGAATTGCAACTGTAGAAGGCATTTTGATATACGAGATTGAAGGACCAATATTAGTTCATCATATGAACCCTATTGCTGTAGATGATATTATTAACTGTACGCCATATTTAATGAATCCTGAATTTTTGATATGCACTTCTTTTAATACCCATCAAGATTTACACTACAAAAACCTTGAAATGTTGAAAAAAGTTGCGCCTAGTTATTTAATCGAACGCAAACCAAATGATACATGTCCGTGGAAATCTTGACAATTATAAAATGATCTATTATTATGGAGTTAGAAATGAGAATTAGCAGAAGGCTTGTTCGCTTAGGTTTTGAGTGGGTAACACAATACTTTGAATTAAAACATCATGGTATCAAAGGACAAAAGCGAGGTGTTAGACACGGACCTCCATATCCAATTAAGCGAGATGGTATATACAGAATCCCAAAAACTGTAAACTTTGTATCATCTAATGGCATTCATATCACTTCATTCTCTAAACATGTTGCCGATAGAATAAATGAAGATCGCCCAGATCGAAAAGTTACAACGAGTGATATTGTAGATTCTATTAGGAATCCGCTTTTTATTGGAAATATTAGAGTCGATGATAACGGAAAGAAAAGCCAAAGGTTTGTAGGAAAGAAAGCGACCTCGAATGTTAATCCGGACACAGGAACCGTTACTACGGTTTGGATGACCGGAAAACGGTATTTAAAGAAATATGCAAAGAAAGGATTATAACAATGTTTACTAATGAAGAAAAACGATATATTAACGAGAAACTCAACCTTAATGTAGATTTTGATAATATGTCTGACGACGACTGGATTCGAATAGAGGATGCCGTTGGTGATAGATTAACTTTACATTGTTTGGGAAAAGATTACGAACCTAATGATGAAGGTAGGTTTTGTTACGCCATCCTCGATAAACTAAATGACGATTAATCGTTCAACTGAATAAATCAGGGGGCTGTCGCAAATCGAAAGATTTTCGGCAGCCTTTGGTCTTGAATGAATTATTGAATGTTAAGCTTGCAACAAAGCGCAGCAAACCGGAGGGTGGATTTTTCCACTCTCTTTTTGCTTAATGTTGAAAGATTTAGCGGATTTACGCAGCCTCCTTTTGAAATAAATCTACTCCTAAACGATTATCGAAGGTTCTGTTCCAAAGTTTCTTGATGTTAAACGCAAATGCGAGCAGGAAAAACTGTGTTTCGGTTTTGTCTTTACTTGACCGTTCGGTACACGGCGGTTCAATAGTTTGAGTGCAGTACCTTGTATCTGTGGA
>CAMHCD010000052.1 GCA_946183545.1 uncultured Clostridia bacterium | reverse complement strand
TTTATTATATCACAATTGTCAAAAAAGGCAAGGGGAGGATATGATCAGTCGCACAAAAAAGCCCGGCGCAAAAAGCGTCGGGCTTAAAACTTATATTAAGTTAAGCTGTCACTCAAATTACTTGGAGGACTTCTTCTTCATAACTACTACGAAGAGAGCGCCTGCAACGAGGATCAGTGCGCCGCCGATGATGGTGAACATCATTGTGCCTGCGCCACCGGTCTGGGGCAGCTTGGACTTGGTGTTGGTGATAGCTTCGGTGTTAACGGAAACGCCGTTGCCGCTTGTGGAAGCGTTGATAACTACGGGATAAGCCTTGGTGTTGAGGTTGTAGTTATCGGGAGCTTTAAGCTCTCTTACCCAGTAGGTAGCGGGAGCGAGTCTTACTTCGTTGGTGTCGCCATCCTTGATGAACTTAGCCTTACCGTCGGTGCCGGTAGTACCGGTAGCGATAGCGTTAGCCTCTACGCCTGCCTCAGCAGCAGCCTTGGTGCTGTACAGACCGATCTTTGCGCCTGCAAGAGGAGTGTTGCCGTTGGAAGCGTCTACCTTGTAAGCGCGTGCTACATAGGTGTAAACTCTTACTTCGGGGCCGGGCTTATCCTCGGACTTATCAGCTGCGTTGGTGTACTTAAGACCATCGGTGTTGGGGTTGCCGGGAGTGCCTACTACAGCGTTGTTGTTAACGGTAGCGGTGTAAACAACTCTAACCTTCTTTGCAGCATAGAAAGCAGTACCGTTGTCGAGGGTAGTGTCCTTTGCGGTAACGGTGATGAAGGTACCGTCTGCATAGTCGCCGGTGAGCTTAGCGTCGGTGTTGTTGTCATCTACTATAAAATCATCAGTTACTTCGCTGCCTGCGGTGCCGGAAGCGTCAAGATAGTAAACCCTAACGTCGTCGTTGAAGGTCAGACCCTTGCTCAGGGTATCGTAGATCTGATAGAACTTAGCCCTCTGATCGGTAGAACCGATTATGGTAGCCTCGAGGGTGTATGTAACGGTTTCGCCCTGACCCTTGTACCTGGGATCCTTGTCGCTTACGGTGTCAAAGCCCTTGTCTACGTGTACGTCGCCGCTTGTAGCCTTACCGTTGGTGGACAGGTCGATAGTGAGGGAGTCGCCGCCATCAGCGTTGGTGCCGCTGATGAACTTCCAGGACTTGGAGTTGGTATCGTAAGAGGGAACGATAACGGTGTTGCTCTTTCTCTGTACGTTGTTAGGCCATTCGGTAGCCTTAGCGTAGTAGATACCCATCTCGGTGGTGGTGAAGTTGGTGGTGTTGGTTACTGTACCCTTTGATGTACCGGGGTTGGAAGCTGCGTCAAGAGCTGCCAGGAAGTCAGCGCCGGTCTGGTTGGGGGTATTCATTGCGGTCTTGATGCCTTCGTCTGTGGTGTTCAGGGTGTAAGCACCTGTTTCGGTATCCAGGGTAGCTACCTGATATACGGTGTAGGTGAAGCCGTTCTTTGACATAGTCAGAGTCAGGCTGCTGTCAACAGCGGATGCGGTGAAGGGAACCATTGCCAGAAGCATCATAGCAACGATAACCAGTGAAACAATTCTTTTTGCCATTAGTGTTAATCTCCTTTTTTAATTATTTAGAATATCTTTTGGCTGCATATCTTTTTTTACCGCGCTTGGGCTTTCTGACGTAGAACATATAAACGCCGAAGCTTACTGCGGCTAATGCCATAATTGTGATACCTGCGGTCTTGATGGCGCTTGAGCCCCAACCGCTGGTTTCGGGCTGCTTAAGAATGCCGTTTACATACGGTGCGATGAAGTCGTACTTGCCTTCTTCCGGGAACTTGAAGTACATCTTCTTTTCATTCTTGTTGTAGCCGTTGCTGTCAGTGTATTCCTCAACGAGGCAATAACACTGATAGGGATTGCTGACAAAGGTAGGACAGGTCATATCGGTGTAGATATCCAGATCCTTGAACTCTGCGATACCGTCCTGCTCCTCCATGACGTAAACGGGATTGCCGTCGTTGTCAAATACGGGCTGACTCTGACCGTCGACCTCCTGAATAGGCTGACCGTTGTTGTCGAGCTTCTTTGCCAGCTTACGCTCTGTTGTCTTTGTAGCAACAGGTGAAGCGCCTGCCGGGATCTCGGCGCCTTCGCCGGAAACAGCGTATACGTGGAACTTGATTCCGTTGACCGCTCTGTTTGCGGAGTCGGTCTTGTATACGGTGATACTGCCGGGCTTAACGTCGTTTTTGAACTCTGCGGATGTCAGCGGAGTACCGGCGAAGGTAGCGTTGATGTTTACCTCGGGGTTCGGCGCTGTTGCAGCATCGGCAGGATTGTCGTAGCCGACGGGACGGAAGTATTTAATGGATTCGACCTCAAGATCAGATCCTTCGTTGACTACATTGACCTCTACATACCATACGTTGTCGGTAAAGTTGAAGTCAGATCCCAGATCGCCCAGTGCGGTGGTGTCCTCATAGAACTTATAGCGGTGCTTACCGACGTCGTCGCTGTCGTAGCTCAGATTGAACTCGATTTTGCCGTCGGTGATTTCTGTGATCGGAGCAAACGTTGCGCTGCTCTCGTCGATATAGCCTGTCGCGCCGGAGGGAGCGGGCAAGCCTTCCAGTCTAAAGGTAAACATGTTACCCGTGTAGTTTACACCGTTGAGCTTTTTGATGCCCTGGATCTTATCCTTGGAGGGTGTTACCACGTTGGTAAACTGGATGGTTTTGTTGGTTCCAACTGTGCCGGTGATAGTCTTTTGACGCGGTGTAAAGCCTGCTTCCTTTGCCTCCTCAATAGTGAAGGTAGCGTTCTTAGGCAGGTTTGAAACAGTGACTGTCTGGTCGCTGCGGAAGCTAAAGCCGCCGTTCGAGGTCATCTTTGCTGCATGTCCGCCTACTGTGTAGTCGAGCGGATACGCTGTGTAGGTGTAATGGTTGCCGCTGCCGTCAAGGTCAACCTTCATCGTATAGTTGAAGGTAACGATCTTGTCGGAGGGTGTGTTATCCTCGTTAACGATCTGCTTCTTCACTGTTACATTATCCGTTACCGGTGTATTGGTGAAGGTAGATTTTAAGTGGATAGAGTCAAGCGACGTATCCTGGCGCTTGAGCAGGAACTGCGAGGTAGCCTTGCTGTCCACACCGTTTGCGCTCTGTGCCACGACCTGACCCGTATCGGTGTCGGCAACCACCCAAGAGGTGGTGTACTGTGTGGTAGAGGTGGTGGTGGTGTTCTTAAGAACAGCTTTGCCCTCGGTCGTTTGCAGGTTGGTGTTTGTATCGAACTGGTTTTCGTAGTCCTTTACCTCGCCGTTGGCAAGCTTTGCGTCGCCGCGCTCAATAGCGTAGCCTGCGTAGGTTCCCGCGGTGGAGAAGTAGAACTGATCCTTAGCTCGCATTGCGCTTGCAACACCGGTGTTGAGCTTAGCGGTGTTGACGATCTTTTCAACCTTATAGTCGTTCTGCGCGGGAGTCATGGTGAACTCCATAGACGCATTACTTTCAATAAGACCGCGCTCCATGTAGAATACGGTCATGTGGTACATCTTGGTGGGATCCAAGGTGCCGCTGACGCCGAGCTTTGATTTGTTCAGATCGGCTGTCTTGTTAGAAGAGGCTGTGTACCAGTTGCTGTCCAGCTTTTCGGTATAAGAGCCGTGGTCGATGTAGGTTCTTCTGCCGAAGTGAGTCTGAACAAGGAACGGTGTTCTGTCCTGACCGCCCTCTGAATTTGTGAAGCCCGGCCACTCTTCATAGTTGCCGTTGTTCTTGAAGGTATTGGTATTGACGGTATCCCAGCTTCTGCCCTTGTTGATGAAAAAGTACTTCATCTCGCCGAACTTCTTGCCGTTGCTGCCGACAGTGCTTGCCTTGATGTAATACTCGTTATTACCCATGCTCACGCCGTCGAACCAACCGCCGCTTACGCTGTCGCTCCATGCCCAAAGGCTGACCTTGCCCCAATTGGAGGTGTCCTTGATTATCATCATATCGGAGCCGTAGTTTGACGATTTGATGGTGGAGCCGTAGGTAACGTTGCTCTTCATGGTGCGGAAGTTGATGTTACCGGAGGCTTCCTTATGCGCGCCGCCCAGATCGAGCGCGAGCTGTGATTTGGCATAATCTATAGTGCCGTCGTCGTTGACGGGTGAGAGATATACCCACAGGTCGTCGTCGCCGGTGAAGCTGAACTTAACGTCGTTGCCGTCAGGCAGAACGCCGCCCGCGGGAACGCGGAAGTTCATGTCCATGCGCACGCCGAAGCCGTAGTCGAGCTTGCCGTTGCCGGGGTTGTCGTTGCCGTTGTTTTTGTTATTGAACGGGAAAATACCGTATCCGGGGTGATTCTGACCGTCGCTGCTGCCCCATCTGGATGCCGTGTATTCAAAGTCAGCCAAGCCGTCCTGCACACCGTAGTTGGTGCCCTGACCGTAGTTGACCGAGGCGGGAGTGCCGTTGCTCCACTTAAAGAATACGTTATCTCTGGCGCCCTTGGAGTTGAACGAATAGGTGGTCACCTGATTGTTGCCCGAGCCGACGGTAGACGAACGGAACGGGAAGTATGACTGTACGGACTTTGCGTAATTATCGGTAGCGGTCTGCTGCTGGAAGTACGGCATCTTTGTTCCGTTGGGGAAGCGGATGTCGCCGCTGCTGCTGAGGCTGTTGGCGGCAAGTCCCTGTACCGAGTAATTATAGAGGGGCAGTCCGTTGGAGTTATTGGCGATATAATTGAAATTGGTCAGATCCTCAATCGCCTTGCCGTATCCGCCGTTTCTGAGGAAATTGTACGGATACGAGCCGTCCGTATTACAGAAGTTACCAAAGAACAGCGGGTAGGTAACGCCTGCGGTTTTACCGTTGATATAGTTGTTGAACTGATAGAACGGATACCAGCAGTCCTTGTCCGCGTTGTGGTTGGCTTCGCTGTAAAACGTACCGATCTTGTCGGGCTTGAGCCAGCCGTTGGTGAGCTCGGCGTCGGTCAGATAGTCGTAATAGGTAGCGTCTACCCAGAACGCCTTAGCGTTGCTGTCGCCCGTGGTTTTCTTGTCCGCAAAATAATTTGCCGTGATCTTTTGCGCGTCCTCAAGCTTGACCCAGGTTTCAGCTCCCGAACCCATCTTGTAACAATTCAGGTTCGCGTCGCCGGGACATGATGTCTGATTTGAGCCGCCGACTCCTGCCGTAGTTGCAAAGAATTTGAATTCCGCATCCACGGGAACATTACCCTTGAAGAATCCTGCCGGTCTTCCGCTGACCTTGGTCATCGCAAAGAAGCCCTGGTAGGGGTCTGTAAGATCGTACTGCACATAAACCGTATTGCCTGTCCAGTTCGGATTGTAAACATAGACTTCACGCATAGTACGGTTATTATGGTTGGGGTACTTGTACTTACTCAAAACCAGGTTTGATCCGTCAAGGTAAATTTCATTTGCATCGCTTGCTTTGCCCGAAAGGTTCAGCTTTGAGGTGGACTTGCTAAATATGTCTACCCAGGCCGAGCCGTTCCAGTACGCCAGATCGTTGGGTACGGTCAGGTCGGCTGTTTGGCTTGAACCGTGATTGCTGAAAATAACGTACTTGTACGAGCTGCCTTTGGTGATGTCGTAGTAATACATCGTGCCCGACAAAGACGTCATCGCCTTGCCCGGCCACGCCGTATCGTAGCTGCCGGAATCCTTCCAGTTGTATACATACGGATTGCTCCAGTTTTTGGAAGCATTATCGTAGTACACGCGGTTGTTTTTGGCGTCATTGAGCACAATGTTCTTTTTAGTGTCGGCATTGTATACAGCCAGCTGAACGCTGTCTGCCGCTGCCGGAGCCGTAGCCTTATAGACATTGCTGCCCTGCGACGAGCAAACTACATTGCCTACGGGCACGCCGCCGTTAAAGAAGCGCGCATACAGAGTACCGCTGCCGTTTGTATACCACGAGCTGTTTTTGCTCAAATTGAAGTAAATAACTTCATTCTGTGCCACACCCGCGGCAACCGCGCTGATCATGCTGAAAGCGACGATCACAGTTGACAATAAAATCGTTAAGACCAGTACAATGGGCAAAACCTTTTTAGTCAGCAAGCGTTTCTTACTTAAAGAATTTTGCAAATAGTCTCCTCCCTTTCTTTAGAATTTAAAAGACGTCAATCCATTCGTCTTTTGGTTAAACTGTAGAAAATTTTGCCTAAGATTTGTTTGCTTTGTCAAAACTATCGACAGATATCCAAAGGTATTATATAATAGGATTCAAAATTTATAATTCTACAAAAGAAATATGACTTACGAACCCAAAAATAAAATGCACAAAATCACCTGTACATTTTGCGTGTGATTTCGTGCACTTTTTCTGTAGATGCTCATGGTGCTGTAATTTTATACAAAATATAGTATATATCAGCCTTTATATCCATCTTTAAGTACAATTGATACGCTTATATTGCGCAGTTTGCCTGTAGAGCTGTCTGTACGCACCACAATGTCGGAATGTCCGTTGGGCACCTTGAAGTGGTATTTGTAGTATGTGCTGTAGAAATATCCCTTTACCTCGCGCGTAGCGGTGCCGACCAGCTTCTTTAATTCCGCCTCAAACGACGGCGCGTCGGTACATTTTGTAAAATCGAGCTTTTTGTCAAAGCAGCTCAGCTTGGACTTTGCAAAGCATGTATCAAATCTGCCGTTCACTTCGATTTTGGAAAGCGCGCATTCATCGGGGGTCAAGGTCTTGTCCGTAATGTTGCGAAAGCTTATGAACATACTGTCCTTGTCGTTTTCGTCGCCGTGCTTCATGTTTTTTGCTATTATGTTGCGGCTGTGCGCAGGGATTTTTTGATTTGGCTTTATTTTTTCCCAGTTCACCTCGTCCTTACTCCAGTCGTTTTTGAGCAAATCTCCCACCGTGGATTTGCCGAGAGTATAGGTCACGCCGTACAGCGTCATATTCAGCCTGAGCTCGCTGTTTTTGCCTTCACCCGTAAAGGCGCCTTTTTCGCGCACCTCGTCGGTGGTGGCGTACTGAGTGGCAGGCTGTTTTGCCGTTTTAGCTGCCGAAACGGAGGGAGCGGCGGCTTTCTTTGTTTCCTTCTCCTTGCTGCCGCAGCCGGCAAACAAAGCCGTCATAATAACTGCCATTATTAAACATAGTATTCGCTTCATGCTTTCATCTCCGGAAGTTGCTGTAAACTCAATTAACAATTATATGATTATATTATCCCAAAACCCGCCTTGCGGTGTCTACGCTCTCCTTTGCGTCCTTGCAGTAATAGTCCGCGCCGATTTGCATGGCGTATTCCTCCGTAAGAACGGCGCCGCCTACAAACACAACACATTTGCTGCTGCCGTCGGGATTTTGCAGGGCAGGCGTACTGCGTACCAGCCTAATAGTTTCCTCCATGCTGTGCAGGGTGGTTGTCATGAGCGCGGACAAACCTATCATCTTTATATTCTGCTGTACAGCGGTGTCAACTATCAGCTGAGGGTCAACGTCCTTGCCCAAGTCTACCACGGTATAGCCATAGTTATCGAGCAGCACCTTGACGATGTTTTTGCCGATGTCGTGGATATCGCCCTTGACGGTAGCAAGAATGATCTTGCCCTTGCTGACGCTTTGATCGCCGTTTTTAGCCAAATGCGCCTTTATGACCTCAAAGCACTCCTGCGCGGTGTTTGCGCTCTGGATAAGCTGCGGCAAAAATATGGTGTTCTTCTCAAAGCCCTCACCCACGCGGTCAAGCGCGGGGATAAGCATTTCATTAACAATAGTCATGGGGTCGGTCGTTTTAAGCAGCCTCTCGGTTGCCGCGGCGCCCTCGTTCTTTAAGCCGTTGAAAACCGCCGTGGCTACGTCCATATCCCCCTGCGTCTGCTCAACCTTTGGCGGAGCCGCGTCGTTATACGCCTCAATAAACTTAACGGCGTGGCGGTCTATGCCGCTGAGCACTCTAAACGCCCTGACCGCTCCGGTCATGCTTACGGCGTTGGGGTTCATGATGGGCAGGTCAAGTCCTTCCTCCATAGCCATTGTCAAAAATGTGCTGTTCACAAGCTCGCGGTTGGGAAGTCCAAACGAAATATTCGACACGCCCAAACAGGTTTTACAGCCGAGCTCGGTTTTGACGCGGTGCAGCGCCTCTAAGGTTTGGCGGCACGCGTCCTGCTCGGCGGAGGCGGTAAGGGTAAGGCAGTCGATATACACGTCGCGCCGGTCGATGCCCAGCGCCTCGGCGCGTTCAACGATCCGCTTTGCTATGGCGAATCTGCCGTCGGCTGTTTTTGGGATACCGTTTTCATCCAGCGTCAGTCCTACTACCGACGCGCCGTACTTCCTAACGAGCGGCAGCACGGAGGCAAGGCTTTTTTCCTCGCCGTTGACCGAGTTGACGATCGGCTTGCCGTTGTAATAGCGCAAGCCCTGTTCCAGCACCTCGGGCTTGGTGGAATCTATCTGCAACGGCGCGTCGCAAACGCTTTGAATGGCTTTGACCGCCGTTACCATCATTGCTTTTTCGTCGATCTCGGGATGACCGACGTTTACATCCAAAATCTCAGCGCCTGCGCCCGTCTGACTGAGCGCCTGCGTAAGAATATAATCTATATCATGGTCTATAAGCGCCTGCTTGAAGCGCTTTTTGCCGGTCGGATTGATCCGCTCGCCGATGATGCGCGGACCGTTGATCTCCACTGCGGAAGCCGCGCTGCATACAGTCGTGTCGGTGTTTTTCGGGCAGGGCGTAAATTCCTTATCGCGCAGCATATCGCGTATAGCCTCGATATACGCCGGGGTCGTGCCGCAGCAGCCGCCGATTATCTTTACGCCGTAGGGCAGCAGCTGCTCCACGCAGGCTGCAAAACGGTCGGGCAGGATGGTGTATTCGTTGCTGTTAGGGTCGGGCAGACCGGCATTTGCCTTGACAATGAGCGGAAGGTCGGTGTAGCGCGTCATGGCGGCGATCATCGGTTCAAGCTCATCGGGACCGAGCGAGCAGTTAACGCCAAGCGCGTCTACTCCCAAGCCTGTCAGAGTCACCGCCGCGGACGCAGGCGACACGCCCGTGAAGGTGCGTCCGTTCTTTTCAAATGTCATGGTGGCAAGCACAGGCAGGTCGCTGTTCTCCTTAGCCGCAAGCACAGCCGCCTTGAGCTCGTACAGGTCGGTCATGGTTTCAAACACGATAACGTCCGCGTCCTTGCCTGCCAATATCTGCTGCTTAAAGTAATTGTAAGCGTCGTCAAAACGCATTGAGCCTGCCGGCTCCGCAAGCATACCGACGGGACCGATATCGAGCGCGACCAGCGCTTCCGTGCCCTTTGCCGCCTGCTTTGCGTTGGCAACACCGGCACGGATGATCTCCTCTACGGTGTAGCCGCTGTTTTCCAATTTATATGCGTTCGCGCCGAAGGTGTTGGCGTAAATGATATCCGCTCCTGCGTCGATATACGCCTTGTGGAAGGACTGTATCAACTCGGGGCGGGTCAAATTAAGAGTTTCGGGACAATGCCGATATTCCGCCTTGCTTTTCTGTATCATGGTACCCATGGCGCCGTCAAGCATAATAAACGGTTTTGTCTGCATTAAGGTGTTAAAATCCACAATGTCCTCCGTTTCGTCTGTAGGAGCAGTCGCCGCGCAGCTGACATACGGCGCAGCCCTGCCTTTTTTGTTCAATGGGATATAGCGAAAGCCCCGCAACAGCCGTGACCGACTTTGAGGGGATCAGCAGGTGGTTTTCATTGGCGCTCAGCCCGATTTTACGCGGCGCGTCCAAAAATGTCAGCAGGGTCTTTTGCAGTGACAGCGGATAATCTCCGTAGCCCGGGCTGTAGCGAAATGTCATATACCGGTCGGGGTACTGCGCGGCGATCTCCTGCTCCGCTTTGTCGCACACCTGCTCAACGGCAACGTTGGCAAAGCTGTTGAGCATCACCGCTCGCGCCATGTCGGACACCTGAGTAACGCGGATAAGCTTGTCTACGTCCGCTCCCAGTGTGGCGCAGAGCACCGCCGCCTTGTCGCAGCCGCTAAGGTGAGCCTTTATATCATTGCCTGCCGCAAGCTCGTCGTCGGGCAGCTCCGCTATACGGTACAAAAACTTAGGGCTGGCGTGCCGCAGCACCAATGCCTCGCACTCGCTGAGCATGGCGCTCATCCGCTCGTCGGGCTCAATGCCCGCGCCGCCCATATAACGCATTGCCTCCGAGTGGCTGAGATGACCGAGCGTGATCATAGCAGCTTTGACACCGCCTCGGTAATGCGCGCCGCAACATACGGGTTGTTCATTGTATACAGGTGTATGCCGTCTACACCGTTTGAAAGCAGCTCAACTATCTGATCCACCGCGTAGGCTATTCCCGCGTCGCGCAGAGCTTCGGGGTTATGCTCGTACCGCTGCATGATTTTGGAAAACTTCGCCGGCAGGCTTGCGCCGCACAGCGACACCATGCGCTCGATCTGATTGCGGTTTGTTACAGGCATGATGCCTGCTTCTATCGGCACCTCAATGCCGGCGTAACGGGCACGCTTTTTAAAGCGGAAAAAGACCTCGTTGTCAAAAAACAGCTGTGAGATCAAATGAGTAGCGCCTGCGTCTACCTTTTTGCGCAGGTTGCGGATATCCTCCACCTCGTCCTTTGCCTGCACATGCACCTCGGGGTAACATGCTCCGCAAATATCAAAGCTGCCCTTTTCCTTTATATATGCTGTCAGCTCGCTGGCATAGCAAAAATCCTTTTGCGGCTCCACACCCGGAGTATAATCGCCGCGAAGCGCCAAAATATTCTCGATCCCGTGCGCCTGAAAATCGCCGAGCATAAAGTCGATCATCTGCTTTGTGCTGTTGACGCAGGTCATATGCGCCATACTCTCTACGCCGTAGGTATTCTTGATGCGCGAGGCGATCTCACAGGTGCGGCTGTGACCGCCCGAGCCGCCTGCTCCGTAGGTAACGCTGATAAAGTCGGGTTTAAGCGCGCAGATCTCCTCCAGCTTGCCGTATACCGATTCAATGGGCGATTCCTTCTTAGGCGGAAACACTTCAAAGGAAAACACCGCCTTATCTTTATTAAACAAAGAGGTAACCTTCATAACTCTCATCTCACTTTACACATATATACCCGATTATATCACAGTCGCGGCAATAATACAAGTATATTTTACTCCGCGTTTTTTACTTCGCGTACTTGATGTCGGATAGGATGGTAACGCCGGTGTTTCGCGAGATAGAATAGAAATATAATAAACGATGAGGGCAATGGAGGGAACGTTTGGTTTTTATGTTGTGTCAGTAACCTACAATGTAGGGGAGGCTCTTGCGGCATCCCTCGGTTTGTTGAAAAGCTACGTTTTATGATTTGATGACGTTTAGATTTTAAACAAACGTCGGCAAGGCTCCTTTACAAAAGGAGCTGTCGCGACGCACCGCTGTGCGGCGTGACTGAGGATTCTAACGTGCCGTTTTTTCCTATACGTCCGCTTTAATTCGATATGCCAAACGTATTGTTTATCGGGTAATGTTCAACGCAACTGTAAAGCACCTGCCTTGGGAATCCTCCGTCATTTCGCAGAGCGAAATGACACCTCCTTTCGTAAAGGAGGCTTTTTCAGTTTATCGAATAGCTAAGTTTTATGATTTGATGATGGTTAGATTTTAAACAAACGTGGGTGAGGCTCCCTCTCAGAGGGAGCTGTCGCGCAGCGACTGAGGGAGTGTGGATTCCTCTCAAATAACGGCAGTATGCGAAAAAAGGCGCAAACTCCCTCCGCCTTCGGCACCTCCCTCAAAGAGGGAGGCTCTGTCCGGACATGTAGGTTATGTAGGATAATTTTTGCATTTACCCTACAATTAAAAAAAAAATAAAAAAATAAAAAAATAATTTTTAT
>CAMHCD010000051.1 GCA_946183545.1 uncultured Clostridia bacterium | reverse complement strand
GTGGGCTCTGCGGGAGCTGTGGTGGGCTCTGCGGGAGCTGTAGTGGGCTCTGCGGGAGCTGTGGTGGGCTCTACAGTTGTGGGCTCTTCGTTAGCCAGAGTTACCTTACCGTCGATTACAGCAGACTTGATAGTATTGATTTCGCAATCATATACTTCGTCCTCACTCAGAGTGATAGCGTAATCAGCTGCAGCAGCAGTGTCGGATACGGTAAATACAAGGTTGAACGCAGTGCCTGTACCCTCAAACGGAATCATGGACATCATGTCACCGAAGGATACCTTGTAAGTGCCGTCGTTATCGATAGGAGCAGCGCTTGCCTGCTTGGGAGCAAGAGCATTATTGTACTCGATATCGGTCAGAACGAGAGCGTCCTTATCCCAGTTAACTCTTACATAACCATAGCCATAGCCGGGGTTCTTAGTGAACTCAACGGGAACCTTAACGGTAGTGCCTGCTACGGGAGCAGCAGTAACTTCCTGAGCGTCGATGATGAAGTCACCGTCAACAACAGGAGCAACTGTGGTGGGCTCTACAGTGGTGGGCTCTGCAGGAATGGTGGTGGGCTCAGCGGGAACTGTGGTGGGCTCTACAGGAGCATCCTGGATCACGCCGTCCTTAACGATTGCCCATTCCTTGTTGAGCAGGTCAGCTACATAGAAGTCGATTGTTTCTTCGCCGTCGCCAACGGTCTTGAAGTTCGCAGTTACGAAGTTCTTCATAGTAGAGAAGTCAAAGCCGTTTTCGTTAGCAAAGTTACCGGCAGTAACAGTCTTACCGGTCTGGGGATCAACATAGGTGTTTACATAAGAGTACTCACCGATGTTGGGCATTGTAACGTCAACCAGAGTAACCTTGTCTGCGTCATAAGTGAACATCCACTGACCGGAAACGATAAGCTTATCGTCGGGCTGCTGGTAGTCATATGCTACAGTGAAGGTTTCGTCCATGTTCTTGTTGCCGAGATCCTCAGCAGCGAAGAAGTTGGAAGTGGTGTTAACGTGAAGTACAGGAGCGGGAGCTGCTGTGGTGGGCTCTACTGTGGTTTCTTCAGCCTCGGTGGTGGGCTCTACAGTAGTAGGCTCTACAGTAGTAGGCTCTACGGTAGTGGGCTCTACAGTAGTAGGCTCTACAGTAGTAGGCTCAGCAGGAGCAGTAGTGGGTTCATCACCGGGATAGGTGATAGTAACAGTGTACTTAGCGCCTGTCTTCTGCTTGAAGTCGAAGTTAGTCAGGTCGAGCTGTGCCTTAACGGTAGCGCCGTCATCTTCAACCTCAACATTGATGTTATTACCGTCCCAAACGCCGTCATAGGTCTCGCCGCTTACGGTTTCGTTGTCTACAACGCCGCCCCAGTTAGCGACCCATTTGCCGTTTGCAGCAAACTTGAGCTGATAAGCGAAGGATGCGGGTACATCATTAAATGTGATCTCATAAATGCCGTCGGAAACCTCGGTCATGAGGTTGATGTCGTCTGCGGGATCCCACGCTACGCCGTTGAGCCAGTTGCCTTCGCCGTTACCAACCGCACGAATTGCATCGATAACGAGGTCAGCAGGCATTGAAACGCCGTCGCCGGAAACAGTGATTTCCTTGGTTTCGGGGTTAAAGGTGATGGTTACGTCGCAAGCAGTGTCTACGTTAAATACGAAGTTGTTGCCGTTGTCGCCGTAAGCCTCATCCCAAGCGTGGTTGGTAACAACCTTGAACTGAGCGTTCTGAACGGGATCCATAGCTGTGGTGTAGGTGTACAGACCATCGTCGCCCTTAGTCATCTCGGTGGATACGTCGGTAGCATCCCAACTGTTGAAGGGATCACCGGCGATGCTGTAGATCTTGTCCTCTACGGGCTCGGTAACAGGCTCAGTTACAGGAGCAACAGTGGTGGGCTCTACTTCGGGAGTACCATCGGTAGAGTAGTCGTTCATGTTGAGCTTGTCAAGATCCTCAACGGGAACCTGAAGAGTGCTGTACTTGATAACAGTCTCGGAACCGGTCTCGGGGAGTACGTTTTCAGGGCAAATTCTGAAGTTCTTGAACTGCAGGTCTACAGTTGTGTCGCCCTTTGCGCCGTCCTTAACGTCGAAAATAACGGTAAAGAAGGTTACGGGTGTTGTTTGATCCTCGTTGTAAAGCTTAAGCTTATTAGAAACGTTAGAGAAGTTACCTGTGATAACACCGGGCTCGCCAAACAGAGTGTCGGCGGGAGTGGTGCAAACAAGCAGGTTGCCTGCTACGGGGCAAATTCCTTCGTCAGTGTTCTCTGCAGCATAATCAAATATTGCGGGATCATATGTGCAGGTGAAGTCAGAGTTTACAACTGCGTATCCGGGGCAGTTAAGCTCGTATACTACAGTGATCTGCTTAGTAGAAGGATCATAAGATCTTGTGTGCTCGCTGAAGAGGTTAGAAGTAACCTTAACATTGAGCTTGTCTCCTACGGGAGCAGCTGTGGTATCTTCTGCAACAGTAGTAGCCTCTGCTGTGGTGTCTTCTGCCACGGTGGTGGGCTCTTCTGTAGTTACCTCTGCAACAGTGGTGGGTTCTACTGTGGTGTCTTCTGCCACGGTAGTTTCCTGACCCTCGGTGGGCTGCTCTGCAGGATTGGTGTAATCAGCGTTGTAGTTGCCGCCGTATACGGAGGTAACAGTGCTGTAGTCGAAGGTTACGTCCTGAACAACAGAACCCTCTACCAACTGCTCCTCGTCTTCGTCCTGAGTCTGAGTTGAACCGGGCTGAAGCTTGGAAACACGAAGTTCTTCAACATCGAGGTTTACAGTGGTTTCGCCTGTGCCCTTCGCTCTGAAGGTGATGGTTACGAAACCTGTCTGTTCGCCCTTCTTGGAGAGCTTGTAAAGACCAAGCTTGGTGCAGTTGCCTCTGATGCCGGGGTTCAGGTCTGCGGGAGCAAAGTTGATAACAGCATCAGTTGCTCTGGGCATTACGGTGCTGGTATAAACTTCTTCTTCGTCGTCATATACCTGATTGTCAGCCTCATTGGCTTCAAGCATGTCTCCGTCGTATCTTACAGCCCACTGAGTGTTGAGCATATCTTTTGCACTGTTAATGAAATAAGATACGGTTACCTTGTTGTCATTAGCAGCAAGCTCATCCTGAGTGAAGGTGTAAGTTCTTTCGGGGAACAGGTTAGAAGTAGCTTTTACTGTAAGAGTATCGTCTGCGCTTACAGAATTTACTTCTTCGTTCGCATTCACTGCGGTTTCGCCGGATGCAGCGCCAGCAGCAATAGTAGCCATGCTGAAAGCGGAAACAACCAACATAACTGCAAGCAGAATGCTGAGTGCTTTTTTGAACATTTCTTCTTTTCCTCCTTATTTGATAATGCTTCTATAAGCAATACTATTATAATACAAGTACTCCCTAAAAGTCAATAAAAAATCAGAATTGGAAAGTGATTTTTTCCTTAAAATCAATATTTTGTTTAAATTGACAAATAAACAGTGTATTCCTTGTATCAAAACACAACATTTTATCTTATTTATACCCGTTGACATTATGTGATTGCCAGTTCCAGGAATCAAAGCACATATCTTCAAGGTCTTTTTCTGCCTTCCAACCCAATACTTTGGCTGCTTTTGCCGGGTCAGCGAAGCATTCGGCGATGTCTCCGGGACGTCTCGGCTTGACGGTATAGGGGATCTTGATGTTGTTGACCTTTTCAAACGCCTTGACGATGTCGAGCACGCTGTAGCCTGTGCCGGTTCCGAGGTTGACGATCTCAACGCCCTTGTGCTCGCCGGAGTAGTCGATAGCCTTTACGTGACCCTTGGCAAGATCTACCACGTGGATGTAGTCGCGCACACCTGTGCCGTCGTGGGTGGGGTAATCGTCGCCGAATATTCCGAGCTCGGGCAGACGGCCTGCCGCCACCTGAGTGATAAAGGGCATCAGGTTGTTGGGGATACCGTTGGGATCTTCGCCGATCCTGCCGCTTTCGTGAGCGCCGATGGGGTTGAAGTAGCGCAAAATCACTATGGACATATCGGGGTTCGCCGCCGCTGTGTCGGTCAGGATCTGCTCCATCATCAGCTTTGTCCAGCCGTAGGGATTGGTGGGATGACCTGTGGGCATGGTTTCAACCAACGGCACCTGAGTGGGAGTTCCGTAAACCGTTGCCGACGAGCTGAAAATAAAGTTGTTTACGCCGTACTTCTGCATAGCCTCCAGCAGAGTAAGTGTGGAGTCGATGTTGTTGCGGTAATACATTACGGGCTTTTCGCAGCTTTCGCCCACCGCCTTGAGTCCGGCAAAGTGGATGACGGCGTCGAGCTTGTTTTCGGCAAAGATCTTGTCGACCGCCTCGGGGTCGCACACATCCGCCTCGTACAGCGGAATGGATACGCCCGTGATCTCCTCTACCCTCTTGACCGCCTCGGGACAGGAGTTTGAGTAGTTGTCGGCGATCACAACGGTATGCCCTGCCTCGATCAGCTCGACGCAGGTGTGGCTGCCGATATAGCCGGCACCGCCTGCTAACAATACATTCATAAACTATCCTTTCCTGCGCACTGAACGCGCGCATAAATATATATTATAAATAGTATACGGATTTTTTGTTCTTTTTTGCTTTATTATTCTGTTAAGGAATAATTAAACCTTTTCAGGAGCGGGGTAATCAACTCCGAAGGTTTCCGCCGTCATGCGCTTGATGACCTGCGGGTCGAGCGGCTTGTCCGAAAAATCGGTGTCGCAGGACGCGATGTCGTTGACAACGTCCATGCCCTCGATAACCTTGCCAAAGGCGGCATACTGACCGTCGAGGTGCGGCGAGGTCTTGTGCATGATAAAGAACTGAGAGCCCGCGGAATCCGGCATCATGGAACGCGCCATGCTGAGCACACCCTCGGTATGCTTTAGATCATTTTTGAAGCCGTTGCCGGTGAACTCGCCCTTGATCTGATAGCCGGGACCGCCCATGCCTGTGCCGTCCGGGCACCCACCCTGGATCATAAAGCCGTAAATAACGCGGTGGAAGGTGAGTCCGTCATAATAGCCGCTGTTTACAAGGCTCAAAAAATTATTGACTGTGTTGGGAGCGACCTCGGGATAAAGCTCCGCCTTCATGATTTGTCCGTTTTCCATTTCTATGGTAACAATTGGATTTGACATAAAGTTCTTCCTTTCTGCTTAATAAACACGATGATAGCTGTAGGAGCTTGTCGCGCTGCTTATAAGAGCGATAACAAAAACCAAAGTAGTAAAAACGATCGCGATTCCGCAGATAATTATACCGGCGATCGCCATTCCGTTTTGCTCCTTCTTTTTGCGGATGGAAATTATACCGAAAATAAGACCGGGTATACCTGTTAACAGGCCGCAGCAAAACAGCGATACAAGACCGAGCACCAAGGACGCGATGCCAAAGCCCTTTGCGGTTTTTTCTTCCGGGGTTTCCATGTACTGCGGATATTGCGGTTGCTGATATTGCTGTTGGTACGGCTGCTGATAGACCGGCTGCTGGTATTGCTGCTGATACGGCTGCTGCTGATATACCGGCTGCTGATATTGCTGCTGATACGGCTGTTGGTATTGCTGCTGATATGGCTGCTGCTGATACACCGGCTGTTGCTGCTGAGGCTGATAGTTCGGCTGAGGCTGCTGTACCGGCTGATACGGCTGCGCGTTTTGCTCAAACCCCTGCACCGTAGTAGGCGGATCCAAAGGATCCGATTGCTTTTCAAAGGGATTCTGATCCAGCGCGCCTTCCTCCTCGCCGGGATAACCGAATTTGTTATGATCTTCCATGATAATACCTCCTTAACATTCTATACTCATGGTTGCATATGCGTTTAAATCTGTATCGGCAATGTTGCCGCTTAGATACTCATAATAGCCCTGAGAGCCTACCATGGCGGCATTGTCACCGCACAGGCTTTTTTCGGGCATATAAAACTGCCATCCGCGTTTTTGACATTCTTCGCTGAGGGTCTGACGCAGAAGCCGGTTTGCCGACACTCCGCCCGCTATAACGAGCTTGGTCGCTCCCAAATCCTCCGCCGCCTTTATAAAGTTGGTCGAAAGGCAATCGACGACCGCATAGCGGAAGGAAGCGCAAACGTCCGCCTTGTTGAGCTCCTGCCCCTTTTGCGCGGAATTATGTATAAGGTTGATGACGGCGGTTTTCAGCCCCGAAAAGCTAAAGTCATACGGCGCGTCGTGAACCACCGGGCGCGGCAGCTTGAACGCGTGCGGGTCGCCGTCCTGCGCCGCCTTGTCAAGCTCGATGCCGCCGGGATACGGCATACCCATGGTGCGCGCCGCTTTATCGAAGGCTTCGCCCGCGGCGTCGTCGCGGGTTTTGCCGATGATCTTCATTTTGGTGTAATCCTCCACCATTACGATATGGCTGTGACCTCCGGAGACCACCAAGCATAAAAACGGCGGTTTTAATTCCGGATTAGAAATATAATTTGACGCTATGTGCGACCTAAGGTGATGTGTAGGCACAAGCGGCAAGCCGGTCGAAAGCGACAAGCCCTTGGCAAAGTTAACGCCGACCAGCAGCGCGCCGATAAGTCCGGGCGCATGGGTGACGGCTATAGCGTCAAGCTGCGCAAGAGTAACGTCCGCCTGAGTGAGCGCCTGTTTGACCACCGGGGTGATCGCCTCGGCGTGACGGCGTGAGGCTATTTCCGGCACGACTCCGCCGTAAAGCCGGTGCTCCTCCACCTGAGAAGCGACGATCGAGGACAAAACCTTTCTGCCGTCCTCCACTACCGCCGCCGCGGTTTCGTCACACGATGATTCGATTGCGAGTATTTTCATAATAGGAGTGCTCCTGTTAGTTAAAGTATTTAGTCATAAGCAGGGCGTTTTCTTTGGGATCGGAGTAATAGTCCTTTCTCTCCCCTGCCTTGATAAAGCCGAACTGCCTGTACAGCGCGATAGCAGGCGCGTTGCTCTGCCGCACCTCGAGGGTGATAAAGCACAAGCCGTGTTTTTTTCCGTAGGTGACGAGCTCCCGAATAAGCGCGGAGCCTACTCCCCTGCGGCGGTGCGCTTCGTCAACCGCCACGTTAAAGATGTAGCCCTCATCCACCACAACGCTCATTCCGACATAGCCTATGAGCCGGTCGTCCTCGCAAGCCGCCAAAAATACGGAATTTGGATTCATAAGCTCGCTTTGCAGGCTGTCGCGCGACCACGGGTGAGCAAAGCAGCGGCGTTCAAGCTCTGCCGCCGCGTCAAGTTGGCTTTTACTGAGTGGTTCAATTCTCATAATCTTTGATTAATTCTTTTACAGAATTTTGGATAGCGTCGCGACACTCGCGGTAAACATCCAGATCACCGCCGAACGGGTCGGGGATACCGAGCACCGTGATTTTTTCCTCCGGTATCTGACAAAACTGCATGAGCATCATCTTGTGCTCGTCCGACATGCAGTAGAACCGCTCGATGTTATCTATATCATATTGAAAAATAAAGCTCGCCTTTTTGCCGCTTAGGTCAATGCCGATCTCCTCGCACACCTTGACCGACTGCATTGACACCGGCACGCCGTTTGCCGCCGCCATTCCAAAGCTGACGGCGTACACATTCAGTCCGCGTTCCTCGGCAAGCTTATTGAAGATAGCCTCCGCCATCGGACTGCGGCAGGTGTTGCCGGTGCATACGAAGGCGACACATACTTTATCCTTTTGCATCATACCACGTCTTTCCTACCGCCGCTTCAGCCGTGAGCGGTACGCTCAGCTTTACGGCGTTTTCCATTTCTTCCTGAAGGAGCATTGCAACCTGCATGCTTTCGTTCTGCGGCGCTTCGACTATAAGTTCATCGTGCACCTGCAAAATAAGCCGAGCCTGCAAGCCCTCAGCCTGTAAGCGGTTTTGTACCCTGACCATAGCGATCTTTATTATATCGGCGGCGGTGCCCTGAATAGGCATGTTCCGCGCCACACGCTCGCCGAACGCGCGCATCATGTGCTTGCCGGAGCTGAGCTCGGGCAGATAGCGGCGGCGGCCGAACATGGTTTCAACATAGCCGTCGAGCCGCGCCTTTTCCACAATGCGCTTCATATACGCGTCAACGCCGCTGTAATGAGCCAAATAGCTCTCGATATACTGCTTTGCCTCCTTGTTGGTAACGCCGATATCCTTGGCAAGCGAAAACGCGCCTATGCCGTAAACGATGCCGAAGTTGACCGCCTTTGCACGGCTGCGCATTATGGGCGTGACCATGTCGAGCGGCATGTTGAACACCTGAGAAGCGGTGATGGCGTGGATATCGTCGCCGTTGCGGAAGGCTTGGATCATGTTTTCATCCTGAGCGATATGCGCCAGCACACGCAGTTCGATTTGCGAATAGTCCGCGTCCACCAGCACCCAGTCCTCGCGCGCGCAAAAGAACTTGCGCATCTCGCGGCCTAACTCGGTACGAACGGGGATGTTCTGCAAATTAGGTTCGGTGGAGCTGATGCGACCGGTGCGGGTCTCGGTCTGGTTAAAATTGGAGTGGATCCTGCCGTCGGGCGCGATCACCTTTAGCAAGCCCTCGCAGTAGGTGGAATTCAGCTTGGCAAGGGTGCGGTAGTTGAGCACCATATCCACCACGGGATGCTCGTAACGCAGGCTCTCGAGCACTTCGGCATTGGTGCTGTAGCCGCTTTTTGTCTTTTTCTTAGCCGGTAAGCCCAAATCCTCAAACAGCACCTTGCGTAACTGTTTGGGAGAGTTGATGTTAAATTCGGTTCCGGCGCTGTCGTAAATATTCTGCTCCAGCGCCTTGATCTCGGCGGTGAGCATCGCGCCGTAGTCCTCTATGCCCTGCCTGTCCACGGCAAAGCCGACGTTTTCCATCTTGGCGAGCACGTCCGCAAGAGGTATCTCCACCTCGGACAGCAGCTTTTCCTGTCCGTTTGCCGTGATTTCCGCCATCAGCTTTTCGCACAGCTTATCGTATACCGCAAGCGCGGCGTAAGGCTTGTCCGCATCGTTTTCCGTCAGCGGCAGCGCAACGTCATGGATGGCGCACAGGTTAAGGTCGGAATAATCCTTTTCGGAGGGCTGCAGCAAATACGCAGCCAGCTCCACGTCAAAGCGCAGGTTAGCCACAGCAAAGCCGTTTTGGTCGGCGTAAGCGAACAGCTGCTTGCAGCCTCGTGTATAAACGGCATTATCGCCGTCCGTCAAAAGCTTTTTGAACGTTTCGGGGTCGGCGCAGGTGTATACCATGCCGTCAACGGCGACAGCAAAGGATTTTAATTCTTTATCAGAAATTTCAAATTGTAAATAGACGGCTTCCGCACTCTTTATTTTCTCTAAAAGAATATTACCGTCAACCGCCTCAACAGAAAGAACCTGCTGTTCCTCCTTTGGCGCAACGGTTTGCGGAGCTTCCTCTAAGCCGAATTTTTCTATTAAAGAAAATAACTCAAGCTTAGCCATATACCGCGCGCAAGCCGCCGGATCAGTGATCGCAACCACATACTTGGTTACATCGGTGTCTATCGGGGCATGGCAGTTGATCTCGCCGAGCATACGGCTGAGCAGCGCGTTTTCCTTGGAGGCGAGCAGCTTTTTGCGCACACCGTCCTTGATGTCCAGCTCGTCGATATGGTCGTAAATATAGGCGACACTGTGGTAATTTTGGATCAGCGCTCCCGCGCCTTTTTCGCCGATACCGGCAACACCGGGGATATTATCCGAGCTGTCGCCCTGTATCGCCTTGATCTCGATAAGTTCCTTCGGCGTAACGCCGTAGGTCTCCATGATTTTTTCGGGTGTATATATAATATCGTCGCGGTTTGTGCACAGGTGTACGCTCGTTTTGTCCGACACCAGCTGCAGGCTGTCGCGGTCTCCGGTAGCCACCACACACTCGTGCTCGTTGTTCTCGCAGGCAAGGGCGAAGGTGCCCAAAATATCGTCCGCTTCGTAGCCCTCGCAGGTGACCAGCTTGTAGCCGAGCAGCGTCAGCAGCTCCTTTAGCGGAGCCATCTGTGAGGCGAGCTCCGGCGGCATGCCCTTGCGCGTTGCCTTATAGCCTGCGTAAGCCTTATGGCGGAAGGTCGGCGCTTTCAAGTCAAAGGCTATAGCCACCGCGTCGGGGTTTTCCTCTTTTTCCAGTTTTTTCAGCATTGTTAAAAAGCCGTAGATCGCATGGGTAAACTGACCGTCCTTGTTGGTGAGCGGTCTTATTCCGTAGTAGGCGCGGTTAACGATGCTGTTTCCGTCAACAACAAGAATCCTCATAGCTTATACATCACTTCCGTAACGACTCCGTTTTTATAGTAAACGCGCGGCACGCGCTTACCCACCAGACACACTACCTCGTAATTGATAGTTCCGGTGTTTTTGGCAAGCAGGTCGGCGGTAGGCTCGTCTGATTTGCCGGTACCGAATACGATGACCTCGTCACCCTGCTCAACATAATCCAAATCGGTAACGTCGAGCATGGTCTGATCCATGCATATCCTGCCCACTATCTTAGCCTTTTGACCGTTGATGAGCATATAGCCCTCGGCGGCGTTGGCGCGTATGTATCCGTCCGCATAGCCGATGGGTACAGTAGCTATCTTCATGTCCTTTTGAGCAGTAAAGGTGCGTCCGTAAGAGACAGTCGCTCCCTTTTTAAGCTCCTTTACATAGGCAACGGAGGTTTTGAGCGTCATAGCCGGAGTCAGCTCCAATCTGCCGAGCAGCTTGCCGGAGGGAGCCAAGCCGTACAGGATTATTCCGGCGCGAACCATGTCGCAATAGGTTGCCTGATAATCCTCGATAGCGCCGCTGTTTGAGCAATGGCACACGGAAAAATGCTGTCCCATTTCCTCCAAGGCGGTCTTGACATGCGCAAAGTTTTGGTACTGAAGCTGAGTGAACTCTCTGCCCTCGTCAGCTTCGTCCGACACGCAAAAGTGCGTAAACAAGCCCTCGGGGACAAGATGAGGCAGCTGACAGGTCTCGTATATTTCTTTAATAGAATTATCATCGCGTGGGAACTCCTGACACATAAAACCTATACGGCTCATGCCGGTATCCGCCTTGATATGGATGTTAACATTACATCCGATTTTATCACATTCATCGGAGAGCGCCCTGCCGTATTCGGCAGAAAAAACCGCCTGAGATATTCTATAGTGAGCCAGACGTGCGGCGTCCCTTACGGGCGTATAGCCCAAAATAAGTATCGGCAGGGTGATGCCCGCGTCGCGGAGCTCGATTCCCTCGTCTATATTGGAAACGGCGAAGTAATCCGCGCCGAGCTGCTCATACAGCTGCGCCACCTCCACCGCGCCGTGACCGTAGCCATCCGCCTTAACAACACAGCATATTTTTGCCGCGCCGCCTATCTGACGCTTGATGACTTCAAAATTATGGCTTATGGCGTCGAGTGAGATCTCCGCCCATGTTCTTTTTACAAAGTTCATTATTATCCCTCTAATCGCGCATAGATATGCGCATACATATTCAGTATATATTATATTACTTTTCGGATAACAAATCAACCTTTTTTTATTTTTTACTTCGCGTTTTTTGCTTCGCGTACTTAAGGTCGGATAGGAAGCTTTACGTCGGTGTTTCGCGAGACAGAATTGATCTAATAGAAGCTGTGAGGGCAATGGAAATTACGTTTTTTACTCCGCGTTTTTTACTCCGCGTACTTAACGTCGGGTATTTTGGTAACGTCGGTGTTTCGCGAGATAGAATGGTTCTAATGGATACTGTGAGGGCAAGGGAAAATACGTTTGGTTTGTATATGCATTTCGCGAGATAGAATAGAAATAAAATAAACGATGAGGGCAAAGGAAATTATGTTTAGCTTTAGTTTATACCAATAGTGTCACGCTGCCCTAAGGACATTTTCTTATTTGAACACCATGGTAAAAATGGCTTAACCATGCGG
>CAMHCD010000050.1 GCA_946183545.1 uncultured Clostridia bacterium | reverse complement strand
CAGCCGAACCAGTTTGTTCAGCAGGTTCAGCAGCAGGAGCCTCTGCCTCAACAACCGCCGGTATCCCCTGCACCGGAGCAGATACAACCGGCAGCATCTTCGATTGAACCGACTGTCGGCTGGCTTGTTTGTATCAACGGTGCAGAACGCGGCAAGGATTTTCCGCTTAAGGATAAAATCAACGTTATCGGAAGCGCTCCGGACAATGATATTCGCCTAACAGGAGACCCTGCTATATCCGCCGAAAACCACGCCTGTGTTGCTTATGACAGCAACGGAAAAAACTTTATGCTGTTTGCCGGAAACAATGCGAACAATGTAACGCTGAACGGTCAGCTTAATGAAGCGCCGCAAACACTTAATCATTTTGATATTATTACGATCGGTGATGTTCAACTTGTTTTTGTACCCTTCTGCGGCGAGGGCTTCAGCTGGGACTAAATAATTTGAAAAGGAAACTACAAAAATGCAAAACGAAGTATTAAAAGCACTGCGCGAGCGAAGAAGCGTAAAAAGCTATCTGCCCGACCCGGTACCGCAGGACGCGATCGACGCCATTATCGAAGCAGGTCTGTACGCACCCAACGGCAGAGGCTTGCAATCCTCTATTATCATTGCGGTCACCGACAAAGAAACTCGCGACAGATTATCCGACCTAAACAAGCGTTTTTTCCCAAAGGATATCGACCCGTTCTATGGCGCACCAGTTGTGTTGATAGTGCTCGCCGATAAATCCGCGCCGACATGTGTTTACGACGGCAGTCTCACGATGGGAAATATGATGCTTGCCGCACACTCGCTTGGACTCGGCAGCTGTTGGATCCATCGCGCAAAGCAGATGTTTGAATCAGAGGAAGGAAAAAAACTGCTTTCCGACTTAGGAGTTGAGGGCGATTATGAGGGTATAGGTAACTGTATTATAGGTTACGCCGCCTCAGAGCCCGAAGCAAAAGAGCGCAAAGCAAACCGCGTATTCTATATCAAATAATAAAATCCGCTGACGCGTCACACGTCGGCGGATTTTTCATTATTGAATCAATCTGATTTTGTTAGGGTTATGACCTTGACGTTGTCTCCGTCATATCTTATTTGCATATGCTTTCCGTCGCCCGAATATTCCCCCTCGGACGTCATCGTATAGCCGGCAGCTTCGGCAAGGGACTGTGCTTCCTCTGACGACATTCCGGGTTTGATGCCGTGGATTGTATACTCGCAATCTCCGTGAAGCGCAATATAGTCGATGCTTCCCTGATTGGGCGTAGTCTGCACTAAAAGGTTTTCGTTTTTCCATCCGTTTGAACCATCTGTAGCAGACGCCTTGGTAACATCGGGTACATGATTTGGGAAGTCTAAAACATCGGTTTCAAGATAAACAGACAAATCCATACCTTCCGCGCTGTCATCATCGAGATTATCGGAACCTCCGTTCTCCTGACCACCGTCAATACTGCTCTCTCCGTCTTGGGTCTCCTGCTGTCCTTGTTCTGACTGTTGAGCTGTACTCGGTTGTGTGGCAGGTTTCTTAGTTGTCTGAGCAACAGTTGTGTTTTCAACTGTCACAGCAGGCTGAGTGGCATTAGTGTTTTGATTATTACATGATTTCATCAATAAAACCACAAAAATGATAATCATTATCAAAGCAAAACCGACCGAACAGCAAGCTGCGATCATAAGCTTTTTGTTTGTCTGTGAATTTTGAGTAGTATCATTCGGTAAACGACAGCCGCACCGGTCGCAAAACGTGCTGCCTTTACGCATCTCATGGCCGCATTTAGGACATTTCATAGCTTATCACTTCCTCGGTTTTATTATAACACACCTATACAATCATGTAAAGCAAATCTTTTACGGTTCTATGAAATCCTGATTAAAATATGCTGTAACCGACTGCGCCAAGCTGCGCGCGATGGTATCTATATTGTCGCGTATCCACTGAGCCTCCTTTGGGTTATCATGATAGCCTACCTCTATGAGTACCGCAGGCGCTTTTGTTTTTTTCAGCTCTGCCAAATTTGTTGTAGGGATCGTGCGCACATCTCCGGGCTCACGATAGACGGAGCGGTAGTTGCTCTGCAAAATATCCGCGAACCTTCTCCCCTTTTGACTTGTAGGATAATAGTAGATCTCCGCACCTGTGTTTTTTCCTGCCACAGCCTCGGGCGAAGCATTGCTGTGCACGGCGAGGTGAAGATCATAGTTACCGGCGTTTGAATCGGCGATCACCTGACTGAGAGTCATTTCGGGGCTGTTGCGTACAAAATCAATGTTGTTTGCCTTTAGGTACGGCTCCATCGCGTCGGCAATCAAATACATATAGTATTCCTCGCTGCCGCCTCCCGAGTATCGATTGAACTCCTGTACGGACGGACTAAGATAAAGCTTTGGCATAGTATCCCCTCTTTCATTGTTGATACTATGATATGACAGTATTTAAAAGTTTATGTTATTTCTAATTTAGAATTAAAATGAGCAAGTTGTATGATAAACTTATATAAATTACAATTTGCTTTGTAAATTATAATCATATTAAAGGAGTTGTTTATTCATGAAAAAATGGGTTTGCACCGTATGCGGTTACGTACACGAGGGAGATCAGCCCCCCGAGGCTTGTCCTGTTTGTAAGCAGCCTGCTTCAAAATTCAAGGAAATGGAAGAAGAAGCTGAGTACGCAACCGTACATTTACTCGGCGAAGGCAAGATGCATGACACACCCGAAGATATTATCGCTGATTTGAGAGCGAATTTTGAGGGTGAGTGCAGCGAAGTCGGAATGTATATTGCAATGGCAAGAGTAGCCGACAGAGAGGGCTATCCCGAAATCGCGGAAGCGTTCAAGAGATACGCGTTTGAGGAAGCAGATCACGCTTCACGTTTTGCTGAGCTTTTGGGCGAGGTACTTACAGACAGCACCGAAAAGAACCTGAAAATGCGCGCTGACGCCGAAGCAGGCGCTTGCGAAGGCAAGTTTGACCTCGCTAAGAGAGCTAAGGCACTCGGATTGGACGCTGTTCATGACACCGTGCATGAAATGGCAAAGGATGAAGCAAGACACGGCGCGGGCTTTAAGGGACTCTTAAAGAGATATTTCAATTAATAGAATAATAAAATTTGGATATGGATAAAGAAAGTATATTAATTGAGATAGAAAAACAAACCTTGGATATCCAACAGAAGTCTTTTGAAAAACTTACTGCAATACACAAATGGGTAGTTTTTTTCGGCGCAGTAACTATTATCAGTCTTGTCGCCGGTTTGATTTCTGTTTTTGCTGTGTTGTCTAATATAGATTAACAATCCGAAATAAAAAATATAACTATATTTTAGGGAAAGGAGAGATCCTTTCCCTATTTTTATATACCGTATACATTATCCTCGCCGCTTGCAAGCTTACGCGCAGTTTCGATAAACAGTCCCGCCGCGGGGTTTTGGGTGTTCCTTGCCCACGCCATAACGTAGGCGAGCCCGGTGTCAGCGTCCTCAACAGGATGTGTCGTCAAGCGTTTGTCAGAGGTGAACTCCGCAAAAGACTTAGGCAAAATAGTAACGCCTATTCCGCTTGCGGTTGCGACTAACAGCGACTGGATATCGTCAAAGCCGATCTCCGCTTTTGGTGACACATGGAAGGAACGCAGCAGGTCGATGACCTCCATATACAAAATCGGTGCGCCTGCTTCGCTTAAAAGTAGCAGCTTCTCCTGCGACACATCTGAAAGGGTCAGTTTTTTGCTCCTTCTGCGTGACGCGCTGACTATAACCAGAGAATCGGTATGAGTGGATAGAGTCTCTATATCGGAGCTCTCCGGCACCATATCGCGCGGCATAAAGCAAAAGTCATACTCGCCACCGCTGATAGACCGGCTCAAATCGTCCGTTTCCATTTTGTTAAGGTCGATCGTTATATTAGGATATCGCTTTGCAAACGCCGCAATACACTGCTGAGGAAAGCTCATTGAGGTCATGTCGCAGCCTATTTTCAGCCTGCCCTGTCCCCCGTCTCGCATTTGACGAAGCGCGGTTTTCGCCTTGTTGAGCGAGCCTACGATCTCCTGAGCGTAGCCGAGCAGGATCTTGCCCTCGTTTGTGATCAAAACGTCACGGTGTGACCGCGTAAACAGCTTTACGCCGAACTCCTTTTCCAGATCGCTTATGTAGCGGCTTACTGTTGACTGCGATACATAATTGCGCCTTGCCGCCTCGGAAAAGTTAAGCGTATGCGCAACAGAAATAAAACAATTTAGTTGATTAATATCCATATTACTACCTCTACTCCCCTATTATGCAAAATATGAATGGATCAATCCGATATTTTGTGTTTTTGCATTATATAACGTCTTGCAAAATAATACATCTCTGCTATAATTTAACTATAGCATAACAATATGCAGATTGTAAATAGTTATTTGATTTTTCGCAAGGAGTTTTTATCATGAAAAGAATTGTCATTACAGGAATGGGAGCAATTACACCCGTAGGCATAGGCGTAGACGCTTACTGGAACAACATCACAAACGGTGTTTCCGGAATCGATATAATCAAAAGCTTTGACCCGTCGGAGCTTGCGGTACAAATCGCCGGGGAGGTAAAGGGTTTTACCCCGTCAGATTACTTGCCGAAGGATTTGATCCGTAAAACCGATCCTTTTATGCAATACGCATATATCGCTGCTGAGGAAGCTGTCAAGCAGAGCGGCATTACAATCGAGCCCGAGCGCACCGGTATTGTAATGGGTACCGCTATGAGCGGCGTTGCAACCACCGCGTTTACTCAGGACGCGCTGTCAAGCGCTGCAAACAAAAAGGTCGGTCCTCGCTTTATTCCCAAGATCTTGGGCAACATTGCCGCTGCGAATATTGCCATTGATTATAATATTCAGGGTCCCAGCTTTACCGTGAGCACAGCCTGTTCGTCGGGCGGTGACGCTATCAACACCGCGATGATGTGCATGCAGAGCGGCAAGGCGGATGTTATGCTTGCTGTCGGCGCGGAATCCGTGCTTTGTCCGTTAGTTATCTATTCACTCGCTAACGCAAAGGCGCTGTCCAGAAGAAACGACGACCCCAAAACCGCAAGCAGACCGTTTGACATAACGCGCGACGGCTTTGTTATAGGTGAAGGCGGCGGTGCGCTTGTTCTTGAAACCGAGGAGCACGCGCTTGCCAGAGGCGCAAAGATACTTGCCGAGCTTAAGGGCTGCGGCAACACCTGCGACGCACATCACGTTACCGCTCCCCATCCCGAGGGCAGAGGCGCTATCGCCTGCATGAAGCTCGCGCTTACCGAAGCAAACTTAAAGCCTTCGGACATCGGATATGTAAACGCACACGGAACCGCCACCCACAAGGGCGATACGGTGGAAACAAACGCCATCAAGACATTGTTCGGCGACACTTTGCCGATAGTAAGCTCCACCAAGGGAGCTACCGGTCATATGATGGGAGCAGGCGGCGTGACGGAGACTATAACCTGTATAAAGGCTATCGAAACAGGTATTGTACCTCCCACCATCAATTTAAACAAAGTTGACCCCGAATGCGCGGGAATCGACTTTGCCCCCAACACAGCAAAGAAAGCAACGATCAACTACGCTATGTCCAACGCCTTTGGCTTTGGCGGTCAGAATTCCAGCATCATCGTTGGAAGATACAAATAACGGAGGAATTGATAATGAATCTGACTTATGACGCAACCATGTTTAAGCAGACCTTTGAGAGTGAATTCACCTGGCTCAACGGTTTTATGCGGAATGTACGCCGATTTGGATATAAACCCGCTGTGATCGACCCTGTTACAAAGCAGCAATGGACATATGAAGAATTCAACGCCGACTGCAACAAGCTTGCAAATGCCTTAAAGCAGAGCGGCGTAAAGAAAAGCGATATTATATTTGCGCAATTGTTCAACTGCCTGCCGTTTCTTCACTTTTATGTTGCCGCGCAGAAAATCGGCGCGATCTTTAATCCTGCAAACTTTAACTTTTCTCCGGGTGAAACCTCAGAGATCATGACGCATAACCGCGCTGTGGTTTATGTTTATGATACCGAGATCGCCGATACCGCAGTAAAAGCTATAGAAATGAGCGAGCATAAGCCTGATGTAATTATCGCTGTAAACAGCTTAAAAAAGGATTTCTCCTGTCCGGAAGGTCATTTGGACTATTACTCCTATGTTGACGGTCAAAGCGAGGAGAATCCTCCGATCGATTTTGAGCCGCATATTTATGACGAGGTAGTTCGCCTGCAAACAAGCGGCACCACCGGAACCCCAAAGGGAGTTCCGCTGAACAACATCAACGAGGTGCTGTCGGCGCATGACGTTATTATGCATTTTCCTCTTAACGTAACCGACATTACCATGAACATGACCCCGTGGTTCCACAGAGGCGGTCTGCATTCCGGCGGCCCTACTCCTACCTTATATGTAGGCGGCGCTCTGGTTATAATGCGCACATTTAACCCGAAAATCACACTTTCATACATTGAACGCTTCGGCATTTCCTTTATCACGGGCGTACCGTCGATTTTGACCCTGCTCGCGTCGCGACAGGAAAAGCATCCTAAAAATATTTCTACACTGAAGGGCATTATCACCATGGGCAGTCCGCTGGAAAAGGAAGCCTGCATCCATTTCCAAAAGCTGCTGACTCCTAATATCTTTAACGGCTACGGTACGACAGAGAGCTTTTGGAACACCTTCCTGCGTCCGTTTGATTTGCCCGAAATGTCCGGATCTGCCGGTCGTTCCTGCACCGACGACGAGGTGCGTGTCGTAAAAGTATATGACGACAAAAAAGCTGAGCCTGACGATATCGTACCGACGGACAACGTGACCGAGGGCGAGGTCATTATTCACTGTCCCGGAAAATCGACCTATTGCTACGCCAATAATGAACAGGCTACGTCCGAAAAGTTCTATAAGGGTTGGATGTACACCGGAGATATCGGCACTTGGGACAAAAAGAATTTTATCACAATCGCGGGCAGAAAAGACGATATGATCATCAGCAAGGGCGAAAACATATATCCTGCGCGTATTGAAGAAGTGCTTAATCTGCATCCAAAGGTTGAAGAAAGTATTGTGACGGGCGTACCGGACAACACCCGCGGCGAGTGTTTGGCGGCGTATATCATTCCCGCCGACGACAGCATTACCGTAGCAGAGCTGCTTGACTACTGCAAGGATTCACCAAATCTTTCAAAATATCAGACGCCTCGCTACTTCCGCTTTGTAAAGGAGCTTCCCCACACCGCTACCGGCAAAAAACAGCATTATGTGATCAAAAAACAGGCGACTGAAGACCTGAAAAACGGTCTGTTGCTGAGGAAGTAAGTGCCTATGGAAAAGAATATTTACACGCGCAGAGCGAATTATTACGAAACCGATATGATGGGAATAGTTCATCATTCCAACCATATACGATATTTTGAGGAAGCACGTATTTTCTTTATGAGAAATATAGGCTGTGACGTTATGGAAATGGAGCAACAGGGCATTATTATTCCCAATGTTGACGCTTACGCGCGCTACCACTCCCCCATCCGCTTTGACGAAGAAGTGGACATAACCGTAAAACTTAGCAAATTTACAGGCGCGATCATGGAGTTTAAATACGAAGCGTATTTAAAAACCACGGGACAGCTTGCCGCCACAGGTCATACACAGCACTGTTTTGTCGGCAGCAACTTCAAGCCAATGAGCCTGAAACGCAAATACCCCGATTATTATGAAAAGCTTAAAGCAAACATATCCGTTTAAAAAACGGAGATAATAAAACTAAGGAGTGACTTAAATGGAAAAAATCTATCAGGAAGAATTTGAACAGCGTGTTTTAAAGGCAGAACATCCCGTTGTGGTGGACTTCTACGCCGATTGGTGCGGTCCCTGCAAGATGCTTGCTCCTGTTTTGGAGCAAATGGAGCGTGACAACGACGATGTTGAATTCTTTAAAATCAACATCGATGAAAACCCGGAAATCGCCGAACAGTACGAAGTAATGTCGATCCCAAACGTCGGTTTCTTCAAAGGAGGACAGCTTGTTGATCGTTCCGTAGGTTTGTTGCCGGCGGAGGAAATGCAGGCGTTCATTGACGCAAATAAGTAAGTGACATGAAAATGACACAGCTAAAAATCACAAGTCTGTGTATTACTGTCCTTATCCTGTCTTTGACATTTATTCATTCGTCAGCACTTGAATACAACGGCTCGGCATTGAATGTCGACACAGGAGACATTGACGGTGACGGCGCGGTTACGATTTACGACGCCACCGAAATCCAACGAAGTATTGCCCGCAGAAGTATTATAATCGGCGAAGCTTTTACCGCAGCGGACATTGACCGCGACGGAATGATAACCATCAGCGACGCTACGCTTGTGCAAAAATACCTTTGCTACTATAACACCGGAACATTGATCGACCGCTTTAGGATGAGGAAAAAATACGGCGTTATAATAAGCGGCGATCAAAAAAGCTCGGTTTGCAAGCGTATTGGTGACGCCGAAGGCATGAACTGCGATTATATGGTTGAAGGGCAAATGCAAAACGGGGGCAAAAATGACTTTGACGACTGCTATCCGTGGTGCTATATTCGCAGGTGTAACGTAGCTGTAAACGAAAACGGAACCCGAGACATCACCTATGAAGGGGAAAACGGCTTTTCCGTAGACGGCAGTAACGGAAGCGTATACGTTGAGATCCCTAAGTTTTATTCAAAGCGCAGTTATATAAACGGTGAGGAAGCATGGGAGATCTCTGGTACTAAGCATGAAGGCTTTGAGCTTGAACCCGCTTTTCAAATCGGCGGCAAGGAGCTTGACGCTATTTATGTTTCCGCTTATGAGTGTACAAACGGCAGTGAATACGCAAGTGTTTCGGGAGCGGAGACAGCAACAAGTAAATCGCTCGCGGAATTCCGCGCTATAGCTCATAACGAAGGCGCGGTATGCTTTGATTACGCTGCTCTGCACGCTATTCAAATGTTGTATGTCATCGAGTTTGCCGACACCAATACCGATAAATACATGCAGGGCTTTAGCATGCAACCGTATTTGAATTATTCAAACGGCAAAATTGTTTCGCGCAACCGGCACACACTTACAGTTGAACGCACAAACGGAAGCAAAGCCACACGCGTCGATAATCTTAGGGTAGGACAGCGCGTCAGGATATATCGCAGCTGTCCGAACGATAGTATGCAAAACTGGTTTGTCGGCTCGCAAACGACTATAGTAAAAATCCTACCGCATAAAACCGACAGCGATCTTGTGGATATCACTCTTAAAAATATCCCCGATGAAGATATTGTCGGAGACGGCGAAACAATGTATTATATTTCGGGGCAGCCTCAGTCTACCGGCGGCACGGATACGCTTACCTATCATACGGGAAGAGCTTCACGTGACAACTCTGTCTCTGTGTTTAAATACCGCCACATGGAGAACCTTTGGGGCAACGCTTGGAAAATCGTTGAGGGCTTAAGAACAAAGGAACTTAATTATTACTACACCTTTGATCCGGAACGCTATGACGATAAAGACATAAGCTCATGGCAAAGGTATTCTATGCCTGCTCCAAATCAGCCTCATTTAGGCGACAACTGGCAAAACAAAGCTTGGATAAAAAGCTTGGGTTATGACAAAAATCAGCCTCTTCCCCTGCTGCCGGTCGAACTCGACAGCGGCAACACTAAGGGTGACAGTTCGCGCTGGTCATCAGCCCTTTATACGATGTACGACGTCACAAGAAGCGGCAAAGAGATACAAAAAGACAAGGATGCCGAATACGTGTGTTTGTACGGAGGCGGCTGGGATCACGGCGCACTTTGCGGACTGTTTACTTTTAGATTCTGGGTAAGCAGCGGTGATGAAGCTTCTGCACTGCACACCACAAGAACGGTTATAAGGTAAATTGAATAAACAGCGCAACAAAGGGTTCAGCCGAAAAGCTGAACCCTTTCTTAATAACATATTTATGCAGCAGGAATATCCTGAACTTCACTGACAGGGGTATTGATGTTCAGGCGGTTTTCATAGCTTGCCAGGTAACGCTGGAGTTGGGTAGCGTCGTTAACGCTGAGTGAACCGCCGAGCACATTGGAGCGACGTTCGATCATTCCGTCGTCGTCGGATATGATCCGAGCCAACAGCTTTTGAACATACGTTACATCATTTACATCGACCGTTCCGTCATTGTTTGCATCGCCTTTAAGATAATCAATACGCATTAATCCAAGATGCCCGATCATCCATTCATGACGTTCGCTGTACCAGCTCTTGAGATAATCTACATTTCTCTCATATGTAGGCAAGGGCTGCTTTTGAATATTGATGCCCCATCTTGTTGCCTTCCATTCAGTATCATCAAAATTGCGTTGGATCATCTCGCCGTGCTGTTCCAATATGGTATCGATCATTCCGCCTTGTTGATACATATTACAGAAGTCGGTGTGGTATTTCTTATACTCTTCCTTAGCCATATCCAGGAACCACTGCTTGTCGTAGATATATTTATAAAAATTTTGGTTACAGCGGGTGACCTGAGTGTCATTGGCGTTCTTGCATCTTTCGGACAGATCGGCATTGGAGTTACCTGCGGAAAGATCATAATCCCACGGCGGTCCGGCATAGAGCTTACCGTCCTTATAGTAGAAAAAGACGGAGCTCATATCGAAGTCATGCGGCTTTACAAATTCGTTAAGCAGATAGAACTTGACAAAGGAGGATAAATCCACCTTTTGGGATATGGTATCCTTATCGCCCGTTTTAAACGCTTTGATAATATCGACGACCGTATCCTTTACATATTGAAGCTGCTCCTCGGTGGGCTCTTCGGGCTCGCTGACTATAAAGCGCAGATAATCGGTAGTAAAGTAGGTAACGCCCTCTTCTTCTCTGCTACGCTCATATTCCAAAAGGAAATCTTTTTTGCCCTCGTTGCTCTCAATATCAATATCAACTCTGTCTTTACCCTCTTGAACCGGCTCGTACAGAACGTAGCAGCCGCGGTAAACATCGTCTACCCACAGCTCGACGTATTTCTGGTTAGAGGTAAAGGGTATCTCAAGCTTTTGAGCCAAATCAAAGGTCAGGAAATTGCGCATTTGAGTAGGATCGTAAGCGTTTGCTATAAGCGCCCATTTTTTGCCTTTGCCCATTCCGAGCACGTCTTTTTTCTTTGCAAACTTAAATGTATATGCTTTTTTTGTTACCCATGTCATAGCGGTGGTATTACCGCGAACCTTGAACTGCGCGTCATCCTCTAACACAGAATCATCAGTATCGGTTATCGTGATGTGCGCGTTGACATAATCGTCTTCCTTTTGAAGAGAGGTTCCGTTGCCGTTTTCCGTAACCACTCGGATCTTCGGAACAGGCACCTCGGTGGATCCACCATCAGCCGCGTATGAGGTGATCATGCCGCTGCACAAAAGTGAAGCAAGCATAACGGCGCAAATTGTAAACGCAAAGAATTTTTTTGAAAATACAATAAAACTATTCATATTAACTCCTTCTTGCATAAATAAATATCAATAAGAAACTATATAGATAAAACAATTACGATTCGCAGATCCTGCAAAAGCCGCGACATTTTCCTATAATAACACGATGCAAGCAGCTCTGAGGTTTCAGATGATTAATTTTTTATATGGTTTCTTATAAGATACATATTATAATAACACAATTTTGTATCATTTGCAAGAAAAAACAGCAAATATATTATTTATTAATGAAAAATTTGATAATATCCTGGCGGGTAACGATACCGATAAAGGTACCGAGACTATCGGTTACGGGAATAAAGTTCTGGCTGACTGCACGATCAAGCAATTCGTCCATCGTCACGTCAATATTAACTGCGGGATTAAAGCTTTTGCGCAGTATATCACTTATATGATACTTCTTCTGATTTTTTACTTCGCCCTCGCGCAAATCAACAATGTAATACAGAAAATCGCCTTCGCTAACGGTGCCTGCATACTTGCCGTCAGACGTGATCACGGGGATCGCCGTATAACTGTGCGCACGCATTTTTTCAAGTCCCTGCCGAAGGGTGTTATTTTCGTAAATATACTGAACCGTATCCTTT
>CAMHCD010000049.1 GCA_946183545.1 uncultured Clostridia bacterium | reverse complement strand
CCATGGTGTTCAAATAAGAAAATGTCCTTAGGGGATACTGAACACCATGCAAAACGACATAAAGAAACCGCCTACCCAAAAAAGGATAAGCGGCAAATATTACTTTCCGGTTTTTCCGCAGCGGCTCAGGGCGAGCTCGGTGGTGCCCTCGAACAGCTCGCACAGGCGTTTGATCTTGTTGACCAGATCGTACTTCATTCCGTCCGACATCCACTCCACCACAAAGCCGATAAGCAGGCTCTTGTAGTAGATGACGATAGCCTCCTTGTCGCCGGGGTCGATACGGTCGGCGTCGGGCACGCTCCGGTCAAAGAACTCCGACACCGTTCTTTCCGCCACCCTGCTAAGGTAGCGGTCAAAAATATCACGGCTGGCGGAATCGCGAATATGCATCATTGCGGTTTTGTTCTGCATGGCAAAGTCGATAGCTTCGATAATGCTGTCGTAAATATTCTCCGATCCGCTCTGGCGGTTCATCAGCTCGTCCACCTGGTCGTTAAAGATCTCCTCTATCAGCGAGGGGATATCGTCAAAGTGGTAATAAAAGGAGTTGCGGTTTATTCCGCAGTCCTTTACGATTTCCTTTACGGTTATCTTATTGACCTGCTTTTGGTTGAGCAGCTTCATAAATGATTTTTTGATTGCGTCTTTAGTCAGCGACGTCATGGCACACCTCAAAGAGTCGTTTTATTGTATTACAGTATACCATATTATGCGCCGGTTTTCAAGCAAAAACAAAAGAAAAAGGAGCGTTTCCGCTCCCTTTTTAACTATATTGTAATGCGATTATGAGTTTGCCTCGATGTAAGCGACCAAAGCGCCTACGGTCTTGATGTTCTCGATCTCCTCGTCGGGAACCTCAACCTCAAACTCGTCCTCGATGGACATCAGCAGGTCAACAACGTCCAGTGAATCGGCGCCGAGATCCTCCTGCAAATCGGTATCAACGGTAATCTTTTCCTCATCAACGTCGAACTGCTCGGCAAGGATAGCCTTTACTTTTTCTAATACCATTATAATTTCCTCCCTAAAATAATTTGTACCCTATCTAAAGTTAGCATAGACAAAAGCACCGGTTTTATGCTACAATGGTGTGGTAAGCTCGGTACGGGTCACATACCGGCTAAAACAAACTTTGTTTGTTCTCTTCAATATTATTGTTTATTTACGGCTTTGTCAATATGTAAACGGAAATTTTTTTAAAAAATCTTTATTTTGCATAAATAATTTACATTCAGGCTGAAAATGAATAGATGAAATGTTCGTTTTTGCATATTGTCACTATACTAATCTCACCGACTCAGAGGTGAAACACAGGGGGAAATACAATGGAAACAAAACACTACGCCGTCATCGGACATCCTATAGGACACACAATGTCCCCGTTTATACACAAAAGGTTGTTTGAGCTGGCGGGAATCGACGCGCGGTACGACGTTTTGGATATCGCGCCGGAGGAGCTCGAGGAAAAATACCGCACCGTGCTTACAAAGCTCAGCGGCTACAATGTGACGATTCCTCACAAGCAGAGCATGCTGCCGCTTGTGGACGTGATCGACGACAAGGCTAAGATGTACGGCAGCATAAACACAGTATCAAACCGCGACGGCACAGCCACGGGCTACACCACTGACCCCGACGGCTTTATCAAGGCGCTGGAGATGGCAGGCATCACCCTCGGCGGCAGGATCATGATCTTGGGCTGCGGCGGCGTTGCGCGCACCATGGCTTATGAGATCGCTCTGCGCGGACTGGAGTTTGAGTTTGCCGTCCGCCGTGAGGACGTAGGCGCGGCAGGCTTGCTGTGTCTGGACATCACCAAAAAGATCCCCGACGCCAAGGTCAGCTTCGGCTTGATGGAGCAGTTCATGGGCGAGGTAGACGTACTGATCAACGCAACTCCCATAGGAATGTATCCCAACGTTGACGCTCAGCCGCTGCACAACTGCGCCATAGGCAGGTGCAAATGCGTGTTTGACGCGGTGTATAATCCCTTGGAGACCGCGCTTGTAAAACGCGCCAAGGCTAACGGCAGCATTGCCGAGGGCGGCATGAGCATGCTCGTATGGCAGGCGGCGGCAGCCCAGCAGCACTGGAACGGCTCCGTATTCGACAAAAAAGACATCGAACAGCTTTGCGCGGACGCGGCTGACGAGCTCAGACAGCGGTAAGGGGAGCTTTATGAACAACATTGTACTATGCGGCTTTATGGGCTGCGGCAAATCCACCGTCGGCAAAAACTTAGCCCGCAAAACCGGACGGAGCTTTGTTGACATGGACAGATACATAGAACAGCGCGAGGGTATGACGGTAGCCGAGATATTCGAGAAATACGGCGAGGACGGGTTCCGTGACCGTGAGCATGAGGCGTGCAGGGAGCTTGCCGGGATGAACGGACTTATCATAGCCTCCGGCGGCGGCGCGCTGACCTTTGAACGCAACGTAAAGGTGTTCAAGGGTACCGACACCATCGTGTTTTTAAACGTCCCTCTCAACGTCATAGCTCAAAGGCTGAAAAACGACACGCGCCGACCCCTGCTTCAGCGACCCGACAAGGACAAGGTCATGCGCGAGCTCTACGAAAAGCGACTGCCGAGCTACCGCGCGGCGGCGGACGTCACCGTACCCGGGCAGGGCACTCCGCTTAAAACAGCCTTCGCCATTATGGAAGCAACGAACATTAAAAAATGAATAATGAATAATGAATAGTGGAAAGTGATTGTCGGGCAGACAGCACCGTTTAATAAAATACAACGGTTCCCGGAACTATTTATAATAATACAGTCGGGAGTCTGACGTTTCTGCAAAACCAACCTATCTTCTCGACCAAAACTCTCAACTCTCCACTCTCAACTCTATTAAAGAAGGTCTACTATGAACATTGCAATTATCGGTTTAGGAATCATCGGCGGCAGCTTTTGCAAGGCGTTCAAGCAGCACACCGATCATCATATCATCGGCATCAACCGCACCCCCGAGGTGGCGCAGGAGGCGCTCAGCACGGGCGCTATCGACGAAATAGGCTCGGAGCAGAGCCTTAAAAAAGCCGACGTAGTGTTCCTGTGCATGTATCCTCAGGCATGCGTTGACTACATCCGTAAAAACGGCGCTTACATAAAAAAGGGCGCGCTCGTTACAGACGCAGCAGGCATCAAACGCGCCATCTGCCCTCAGCTTAAAGAGCTAAGCGAGCAGTTCGGCTTTACCTTTGTGGGCAGTCACCCCATGGCAGGCAAGGAGAAAAACGGCTTCGGCGTGAGCGAGGCGGAGCTTTACAGGGGCGCCAGCTTTATCATCGTACCCTGCGGCGCTCCGCAGGAGGCTGTAGACAAATTGTCCGGTCTTGCGCTGTCGATAGGCTTCGGCTCCGTTACCATATCCACCCCGGAGGAGCACGACCGCATGATAGCCTTCACCTCTCAGCTTCCGCATGTGCTGGCATGCGCCTATGTGCTCAGCCCGAGCTGCCCAAACCACAAGGGCTTTTCCGCAGGAAGCTACCGCGACGTATCGCGCGTTGCCAACATTAACGCAAGGCTTTGGAGCGAGCTGTTTTTGGAGAACCGCGAGCCGCTTATCGAGGAGCTTGATATTTTGGCGGAAAACATAGGCAACATCATATCAGCCGTCAAGGACAACGACGTTGACCGCCTGACGCAGCTGCTCGAGCAAGGGCACCGCGTTAAACAGGCGTTGGGAGAATAAATATGAAAACAATACACGTCAGTACGGGCAAGCCGTACGATATCTACATTGAGCGCGGTATTTTGGAGCAGATCGGCTCCTATGCAAAAAAGCTGAGCCGCGCGCAGCGCGTTTGCGTTGTAAGCGATACAAACGTTGCCCCCCTGTATTTGGAGCGCGTACGCAACGCTCTGACGCAGTCGGGCTTTGAGGTCACCGCGCATATTTTTGAAGCGGGCGAAAAGCAAAAACATCTGGGCACTATAGCCGACATCTACAACACCCTTGCCTCGTTCCACATGACGCGCAAGGATATTATAGTCGCGCTTGGCGGAGGCGTATGCGGCGACATGGCAGGCTTTGCTGCGGCAAGCTATCTGCGCGGCATCGACTTTATCCAGATACCCACCTCGCTGCTGGCTCAGGTAGACTCCTCCGTCGGCGGCAAAACGGGCGTTGATCTTCCGCAGGGCAAGAACTTAGTCGGCGCTTTCCATCAGCCCATAGCCGTTTTGATAGATCCCGACACACTAAGCACCTTACCGCAGGATTTCATTACCGACGGCATGGGTGAGGTCATAAAATACGGCTGCATAAAGGACAGAGCGTTCTTTGAGTTTTTGCGGCAAAACGACGCTATGCAGCACATTGAGCAGGTTATCGAGACCTGCGTTTCCATAAAGCGCGACGTAGTAAGCCGCGACGAAAAGGAATCGGGCGAGCGTATGCTGTTAAACTTCGGTCATACCCTCGGTCACGCCATAGAAAAGCTGAGCCATTTCTGCGGGATTTCCCACGGAATGGCGGTAGCTGTCGGTATGGTGCTGATCGCCGAAGCCGGTGAAGCTCGCGGAGTGACCGCAAGCGGTACCGCGGAGCAGATCGTCAGCCTGTGCAGGCAATATTCTTTGCCGACCGCAACGGACTACAGCTTCCGCGACTTGGCGCAGGCGGCGGCAGGCGACAAAAAGACCGCGGGCAACAGCATTAATCTGGTACTGCTGCACGACATAGGAAGCAGCTTTACCCAAAGCGTTCCCCTAAAGGATTTAGAACAATATATCACTACACGAGGTATCTATGAACGTAAAATATGAGCCGTTTACACCAAGCGGCACCGTAACCGCGCCGCCCTCAAAAAGCGACGTACACCGCGCCATCATCTGCGCGGCGCTGTCCGGCGGAGTATGTACGATCTCCCCTGTCGCGCTCAGCGAGGACATCAAGGCTACCATCGGCTGCGTTGAAGCGCTCGGCGCAAAAACGCAGCTCCAAGGCGACGTCCTTACCGTCAACGGCGAGGGTGTGTTCCGTCAAAAGCAAGCCGTGCTCAACTGCGGCGAAAGCGGCAGCACGCTGCGCTTTATGATACCCGTAGCGGCGGCAGGCGGCGTAGAAGCTGTTTTTAACGGCAGGGGCAGGCTCCCCGAACGACCCATCGGCATTTACACCGACGCTCTTCCTCAAAAGGGCGTGCAGTGTCAAACCCAAGGCGGCTTGCCGCTGCAAATCAGCGGTAAGCTCAAAAGCGGTGTTTTCCGGCTTCCGGGCGACGTGAGCTCTCAGTTTATTTCGGGCTTATTATTCGCGCTTCCTCTGCTCAGGGGCGACAGCGACATCGTACTGACCTCACCCATCCAGAGCGTCGGTTACATAAACATGACCATCCGCACCATGGAAAAATTCGGCATTGAGGTAGACGCAACCGACACGGGCTGGCACGTCAGAGGACAGCAGCACTACATCCCCTCAGACTACCGCACCGACGGCGACTGGTCGCAGGCGGCGTTTTACATGGTTGCGGGCGCTGTAAACGGCAGCATTACCGTAGAAGGCGTCAACACCGACTCCGCTCAGGGCGACCGTCATATCGCCGCCATCCTGCGCGAGTTCGGCGCGGAGGTCATTCAGGACGCCGACCGCGTAACGGTCAGGCAGTCCGCCTTGCGCGGTGTCACGATCGACGCAAGGCATATCCCCGATCTGGTTCCCGTGCTGGCGGTGTGCGCCGCCTTTGCGCAGGGCACGACTAATATAATCAACGCGCAGCGTCTGCGCCTTAAGGAGAGCGACCGGCTTAAAACCACCGCCGCGCTTATCAACGCGCTGGGCGGCAGGGTACGCGAGCTTCCCGACGGTCTTGAAATAGATGGCACGGGAAGGCTGACCGGCGGCACGGTTCAGGGCTGCAACGACCACCGCATCGTTATGTCGGCGGCTGTGTGCGCGGCAGGCTGCGACAGCCCTATCATTTGCTCAGACGCGCTGAGCATAAACAAGAGCTATCCCGCTTTCTTTGACGACTACAACAGCGTCGGAGGAAATGCGAAGCTATACGAGGAGTGACACTATGTCGTCAACATTCGGCAATAAAGTAAAAATATCCGTATTCGGCGAGAGCCACGGCAACGGTATAGGCGTGGTCATCGACGGACTGCCGGCAGGCTTTAAGGTCAATATGGACGCGGTGCTTGCGCAAATGGCAAGACGCGCACCCGGCAGGGACAAGACCGCCACACCGCGCAGGGAAAAAGACCTGCCGAAGATCCTTTCCGGCATGTTAGAAGATACGCTTACCGGAGCACCGCTGTGCGCCGTGATAGAAAACACCAACACTCGCTCCGGCGACTACGGCAACCTTATGACCTGCCCCCGTCCCGGACACAGCGACTACACCGCCTATGTAAAGTACAACGCCTCCAACGACGTTCGCGGCGGCGGTCATTTTTCGGGCAGGATCACAGCTCCGCTCGTATTTGCCGGCGCGGTATGCCGTCAGCTTTTGGCGGCTCAGGGCGTACGCGTAGCGGCTCATATATACAGTATAGGCAACGTTCACGACAAGCCCTTTGACCCCGTACACATCGACGGCGCTTTGATGGAGCGGCTTAGTCTTTCCTCCTTTGCCCTTATCGACCGGGGCGCTGAGGAACCGATGCGCGCCGAGGTAGAGGACGCTCGCATGCAGCTTGACAGCGTAGGCGGCGTGATTGAATGTGCCGTAACGGGAGTTCCGGCAGGCTTCGGCGGTCCCATGTTTGACGGCGTAGAGGGCGTTATCGCTCAGGCGTTGTTCGGGATCCCTGCCGTAAAGGGTGTTGAGTTCGGCGCGGGCTTTGCCTCTGCCGCCATGCGCGGCAGTCAAAACAACGACCCCTTCCGCATTGAGGACGGAAAGGTCGTGACCTCCACCAACAACTGCGGCGGCATTTTGGGAGGAATAACCGACGGCATGCCGCTTGTATTCCGCGCCGCTGTAAAGCCCACACCGTCCATAGGACAGGTGCAGCAGTCTGTAGATTTGCAGAACATGCAAAACACCGAACTGACCGTCAACGGCAGACACGACCCCTGCATAGTACCGCGCGCCGTACCTGTGGTAGAGGCGATGACGGCTATTGCGTTAATGAATATATTGTAGGTGATACTATGAGAGATTTACCCGAGATCCGCAAGGACATCGACCGCATCGACAACGAGCTTATCGCGCTGTTCCGCGAGCGCATGGACTGCGCCAAGGAGGTAGGCAACTACAAAAAGGCAAATAACATTCCCGTGCTCAACCGTCAGCGTGAGGAGGAGATACTTGACAACGTTCAGCAAAAGGGCGGCGAATACGGCTCCTACGCACGGCTGCTGTTCTCCAACATAATGGAGCTAAGCCGCGCCTTGCAGCACAACATCATTTGCAGCGGAAAGGAGCTGCGCAATTCCATTTTGAACGCTCCCCCGTTCCCCAAAAGCCAAAGCTTTACCGTAGCATATCAGGGTATCAAGGGCGCCAACAGCCACGAGGCGGCGCTAAAGCTGTTCCCGGACGCCGAAATGAAGCATTACAAAACCTTTGAGGATGTGTTTGAGGCGGTCAACAGCGGAGAGATCACCTTCGGCGTACTGCCTGTGGAAAACTCCACCGCAGGCTCGGTGTCGGCGGTATATGATTTGATACTGCGCTATCGCTTTTACATCGTCGGCGCGCTCGACATGCCCATAGATTATTGTCTTGCCGGTCTGCGACAGTCCGAGCTTGAGGATATCGACACCGTATGGTCGCATCCGCAGGCGTTATCCCAGTGCGCAAACTACACCGAAGCGCACGGCTTTGACCCCGTACCCTGCGCAAACACGGCGGTAGCGGCGCGTGACACTGCGCGCGAAAAGCGGCTCAACGTTGCCGCCATCTGCCCCTACAAGGCAGCTGAGGAGTACGGGCTCAAGATCATGGACGACCATTTGCAGGACAACCCTTACAACTCCACGCGGTTCATTGTTATATCAAAGCAGCTCTACATCAGCGGAGACGCAAACAAAATCAGCCTTTGCTTCTCTCTGCCCCACGTTACGGGCTCGCTGTACAGCCTGCTGTGCCGCTTCAATTCGCTGGGACTTAACCTGACCAAGATCGAGAGCCGACCCATTGCGGCAAAGGACTTTGAATATCTGTTCTACCTCGACTTTTCCGGCAACGCTCAAAGCGAGGATGTAGTTGACCTGCTCAGTCAGCTGAGCGAGGAAATGCCGGAGTTCAGCTTCCTCGGCAACTACAGCGAGACAAAGGCATAATAGATCCGGTTTCATAATTGATTCGGTTTATAATATTTTAAATTCATTTAGGAGGTTTACAAATGAAGAAAATTATAAGCGCACTGCTTGCGTCAGTAATGGTCACGGGCGCGTTCTCGATGATGCCTGTTACCGCAAGCGCTGAGGACAAGGGCAGCTCATCCGAGCAGCAGCTTTGGGGCGATGTTGACGGCGACGGAAATGTCACGGTCAACGACGCTACCGCCATCCAAAAGTATCTGGCAAAATTCGATATGCCCGACACCTTCCGCCTGTATCTTGCGGATGTTACCGGTGACGGCAACGTTACCATTGATGACGCTACCGCTATCCAGAAGTATGTTGCCCGTTACACAGAAGGCACAGGCACTACGGGTCAGCTATATGACGGAGACGTAGCCTTTACGACCAAGTCCGTTCCCGTACTGCGCAGCAGCCTTGACAGCACCGAGACCGCTAACCTGCGCGTCTATGCCGACCAACCCAACGTTCCTTATATAAATGTTAAGGACTTTTACGATCAGTTTTATCTGGTCAACACCGACCTGACAGAGGGCATGACCTGCACCCAAAACGGCAGCGTCTATACCCTGACCAATATTGCGGGCAACGCTGCGACCTTCGACATAGATAAAGATACTGTTTATTCAGATAACATTGAGGAGTTTACATTTTCTGCCTTTTCTTTAAAAAACGGCATGGAGGGCGGCGTAGATGAAAACCATCCCTTTGTCAAGCTAAGCGAGGTAAACGAGCCTGCCGACCCCACGCCGATCACGCTGAACCTCAAGGACTATGGTATCGACATGCGCGGCGACGAGACCGGCGTTTACGCTCCTCTTGCCACAGTCAGCGATATCTTTGCCACACCTGAAACATATAGGATCGTGTATACAGGCAAAAAGATCTACACCTCTGATTTCACCGGTGTGTTCGTGCCCACTCCGGCACTCAAAACCGACCCGGACTTTATCGCGGACGTTGAGACAGATCACCCTGACGATCTGGCGGACTTTACCTACCGCGAGCTGTGCTTCAACATAGATTTGTGGTACGGTCAGCCCGGTCAGGAATGGGTGCATGAAGATTTAAAAACCATGAAGCTCGACGAGCTTTTGACCTCAAAGTACCCCGAAATCAAAAAAAACCTGAAATCAACCGATTTCAAAACCTATTACACCGGCTTGATGCATCTTATCAACGGATTATTGTATGACGGCGGTCACACGACTATTGAGATTTCCCCGGTGTTTGCCGGAGACCTTGACCTTACTCGTCAGGCATTACTCCCGATGGTGGATTTGGACTACGCTCAAAAATATATTTTTACGCAAACCAAAAAGCCCGCAAGGACTAATATTCGTGTTGCGACCCGCAACGCTGCCTACGGCGATGACTATTACCTTGAGCAGGGCGACACAGCGATGATCCGCTTTGACAGCTTTGTTACTGATTACGCCGGTTGGAAAGCATTTTACGCAGGTACCGGCGAGCGTCCTCTGAAATTCAGTCAGGGCGGTGTGGAAACATACGATACCGTCGGCGCTGTCCTCTCCGGTCTGGAGCGTGCCAAGAATAACCCCGATATTAAGAATATCATAATTGACGTGAGCTGCAACGGCGGCGGCGATTCAGGCGCGATGGTAGCTATTGAGTGGCTGATGACCGGCACAGGCTACACCCGCTATAATAGCAGACTGACAAATCGTACCAAGACCTCTTCCGTTCAGTTCGACATGAACTTTGACGGCAAATTCGACGAAAACGACGTAAGCCCCTACACCGATTATAATTTCGGCGTGCTTACCAGCAGCTACGCTTTCTCCTGCGGCAACGCTTACCCGTGGTTTATGCATGATCACGGCGCGATGATCCTCGGTGAAAAGACCTCCGGCGGAGCCTGCGCAATACGCTTTTCCTCTGCTGCCGGCGTTGAATTCGCCTGCTCGTCTGCTTCAAGCACCATTATCAGCGACGCCGGCGATACCGTAGACTTTGGATGTCCGATCGACTCAGACCTGATCGCAGAGGGCGAGAACCCCTATAAGGACTTCTACGACCTTAGCCTGCTGAGCACCGAAATAAACGGATTCTTCAGCTGATTTATTCAGATCAGCTGTGCCGCCTGCTTTAGTACGATAAAATATTTTAAAAAACCCTATTGACAAGTATATTATTTTGGTTTATAATGCAACTAAACCGATGAGGAAGAGTGAGTAGGCGCTGCCAATTCCCTTAAAGAGAGTCGCGGACGGTGAGATCGCGGCAGAGAACACAGGGTTGAATGGACTTCCGAGGGCGAGCTGAAATGCTGCGGCAGAGTATGCGAGACGGAACTGGACTTTCCGTAACCAAAGGTCAGTGTATGTCAGTACACGTTAAGTGGGTGTAGATTTACACCAAGCAGGGTGGCACCGCAGGATTTGATAATTGTTCCTGTCCCGGCATGATTGTCGGGACAGGTTTTTTTGCGTCAGTGGACGCTTTCTCCGCCTTTGGTAAGCTTTTGCTGAACGGAAAAGTTCTTCAACGGCGGGTTTTTCAGTCCGCCTATACTAACGATTATTTGAACATTGAGGTTCATCAACGGCGGGTTTTTCAGTCCGCCTATACCAACAATTAATTGAACATTGAGGTTCATCAACGGCGGGTCCGAAGTCAGCTAATTTCAAGTCTTTTTAAATACAAGTCTTTTATAAATCAGTATATAATAAATTATTCATAACGGAGGTTATCACAATGGCAGAACAGAAAATCCCTTACAAAATCTATCTTACCGAAAACGAGTTGCCCAAGGCATGGTACAACATGCGCGCGGACATGAAGAACAAGCCCGCTCCGCTGCTGAACCCCGGCACCTTAAAGCCCATGACAGCCGAAGAGCTGGCTCCCGTATTCTGCGAGGAGCTTGTAGCTCAGGAGCTGAACAACACCGACGCATACATTGACATTCCGCAGGAGATCCAGGACTTTTACAAGATGTACCGTCCCTCTCCCTTGGTACGCGCGTACTTTTTGGAAAAGGCTCTCGACACCCCCGCAAAGATCTACTACAAGTTTGAAGGCAACAACACCAGCGGCAGCCACAAGCTGAACTCCGCTATCGCTCAGGCATACTACGCCAAAAAGCAGGGCTTAAAGGGCGTTACCACCGAGACCGGCGCGGGTCAGTGGGGCACCGCGCTCTCCATGGCTTGCTCCTTCTTTGACTTGGACTGCAAGGTATTTATGGTAAAGGTCAGCTACGAGCAAAAGCCCTTCCGCCGCGAGGTAATGCGCACCTACGGCGCAAGCGTAACTCCTTCTCCCTCCACCACCACCGAGGTAGGCAAGAAGATCTTAGCCGAGCATCCCGGTACCACCGGCAGCTTGGGCTGCGCTATCTCCGAGGCTGTTGAAGTAGCAGTAGGCAGCGAGGGTTACCGCTATGTACTGGGCAGCGTGCTTAATCAGGTGCTCCTGCACCAGAGCGTTATCGGTCTGGAGACCAAAGCCGCTCTCGATAAATACGACATCAAGCCCGACATCATCATCGGCTGCGCCGGCGGCGGCTCCAACCTCGGCGGTCTGATCGCTCCCTTCATGGGCGAAAAGCTCAGAGGCGAGGCGGATTACCGCATTATCGCCGTAGAGCCTGCGTCCTGCCCCAGCTTTACACGCGGAAAGTTCGCGTACGACTTCTGCGACACCGGCATGGTTTGTCCGCTTGCCAAGATGTACACCTTGGGCAGCGGCTTCATCCCCTCCGCAAACCACGCAGGCGGTCTGCGTTACCACGGCATGAGCTCCACCCTGTCTCAGCTGTATCATGACGGCTACATGGAGGCTACCTCTGTTGAGCAGACCTCTGTATTTGAAGCTGCAGAGCAGTTTGCAAG
>CAMHCD010000048.1 GCA_946183545.1 uncultured Clostridia bacterium | reverse complement strand
CAGTGCTCCGACACGGCGCTTGGCTGCTTTTTCGTTTTCACGGATCGGTTTTTTTAACCGTTTTGCAAGCATTACCTGACAGGTCACTCCGATTATAAGACCCGACCAAAACATGATCGTCGTTATTATGCGAACCGGCGTGACTCCGGGTTCCATGGCATTGACGGGCATAAGCAGAAACGACGCTGCCGTAAGAACAAATCCCGCGAGCGAGATATATAATAGCCTTTTATGTGATTTCATAGATGATCCTCCGCTCCGGTATTACTGCAGCAGAGCGTTCGTGCTGACAAAAACGATGTTTTTGTCGATCACAAAATCGTCGCTCTCAGGCGCCCTTTGCAGCACGGTCGTGCCGGGGTTGGCGCTTGCGTTTATATCAGCCGGAGGTAAAACTGCCGCGTTGTTCGCTCCGGCTGCGTTTGCAGCTGGAGTCTGCGAAAACGGCGCTTGTCCCATTTTATCCGTTGTGGGATCCTTGCCTGCGGATGCGTTGAGGTCGTCTGTTGTGTTTGTTCTCAGGCGGCGGGTGGTGGCCCTGCGCGGCTTGGCGTTTGCCTCGAGCTCTTCAAATACATTTGCCGCGCTGCTGCGCTGAGTGCTCGCAAAGCTTTTGCTGCGGATTTTTTCGACCTGCTTCTTTTCCATGTTTACGCGCAGATCCTTGATAACGGCAGGGATATTATAGTGAATGAACAGGATCACCGCAACCACCAAAGCTATAAAGCTCAATGCAAACGCGGCAATGATGATATAGTCAAAATACGATGAACCCATTATTTTTCACCTGCCTCTTCAAATATTTTAGGATCGTTCAGCTTTAATTCTTTATCATACTTCTTGTAATAATCGGTCATGCTGCCATGCAGACTATTGAGCGATTCTGCTGTTTTTACGCTCATTTGATGTCTCCTTTTATCCGCCGTGCTCGTACCCTCGCTGTCAAAGTTGGCGCGAATGGAATCATAAACATCAAACGCTGTGTTGTAAAAGTTCTGTATATCCTCGGGAGTGAGGGTTCCGCCGTTGGGGTTGGAGCTCCACAGGGATGTGTTAAGCCGCTCTACGGCGTTTACGTTAAAGTAAATCGTGGTGAGCTTAACGCCGTTGGTCATAGACTCGCTGTTGGCATCATTCTTTTTGGTACCGTTGCTGGTTTCGACATTGCTTAAATATGAGGTGGTCTTTGTCAGCACGCGCCAGTACGCGTAGAAGGGATTCTTCAGCGTATATGTGCCCTCGGCTTCGTTGAGCTCCTCTAAGCTGATTTTATCGTCGCCGATACCCTTTAACAGATCATAAATCAACTGATTGACCCTCAGCACGCCTCTGTCGCTGTTCATGGCGTTTTCGTTTTTACGGAAATATCCAAGCAAATAGTAGTTTTCCGCCTGTGTGCGGTTGATGCCGAAATTGTTTTTGTTGGCGTTCATGGTGTCTAACGCGCGCTCAAAATACAGATTGCTTTCCAGCATACCCTCAAGCGTGCCGGAAGCGTTTTTGCTTGCGTCGGCGTCGTCACTTGGGAAATAATTGTTCCAAAGGTCGAGACCGTAATCATAATTGACCCATGCGTATGTATCGGGACTGATTTCCTTTAAAGCGTTGAGGTTGGCGTCGCTGAGCGCCTTGTCGAGCTCGCCGCGGTAGATGATACGTTTAAAGTGATTTGTCTCCGTATTGGGCGTCTGGCTTTCTCCGGGATAGATGACGTCGATATCGTTGTCGAGCTTATCCATAAGCTGCTTGTAGGAATCGGCGTCTGTGTTGTCATAGCGAATAGCCTCGATATAGCCCGAAATGGTGTTCTGAGACTTTAGCCTGATCAGCTCCTGCTTATGGTCGGCGCCCTTTAAGTACAGTGCGGCAACACCGCCCAACGCAAATACCGCCGAACAGATCAGCGCGATAACAACATTGCGAATCTTTTTCTTTTGCTTTGCGCGGTAGGTAGTATCATATTTTTCGAGGTTATCCAGAACATAGAGTACCTCGGCACAGCTTTGGAAGCGGTCGTTTGGATCAAGCTGCGTACATTTTTGAATAAGCCATTCCAGTCCGCTGGACAAATTTGGGTTCCAGTGACGGATGGGATATATCTTATAGGGTGGCTCGGCGGGGTTTTTTCCCGTTACAAGATGGTACAGCGTAACACCTAAGCTGTAAATATCGGTACGCGCGTCGGTTTGACCCTGACCTCCGAACTGCTCGGGAGCAGCATAACCGCGTGTTCCTATGCTGGTTGTGTCTCCCTCCTGCCCTTCTTTGTATTCACGGGCGATACCGAAGTCGATAAGTCTGACCGTGCCGTCGGGCTTGAGCATGATGTTGGCAGGCTTCATGTCACGGTAGATAACGGGCGGCTTGCGTGTATGCAAATAGTCGAGCACCTCGCTTATTTGCTTTGCCCACTCGATGACCGCGTCCTGAGGCTGTGCTCCGCTTGCGTTGAGCACCTTGTTGAGCGATTCACCCTCGATGTAGTCCATGACAATAAAAACGGTGTTGTCCTGGTCGATGATATCTACTATACGCGGAAGCGTGGGATGATCGAGCCCTTTCATCAGATTGGCTTCTCTAAGCAGAGCTTCCAAGGCTATCCTTTTGCTTTCGTCGTCCTTGTCCTTACGGAATTCCTTGATCGCCCACTGCTTGTTGAGGCGCTTGTCCATTGCCAAATAAACGATGGACATACCGCCGCGTCCGATTTCCCGAAGTATTTCATATTTTCCGTCAATTATTTCGCCGAGAAACGCCACAGTTCGTCACCTCCGTTTATTCCGTACATTTTATCAGTATAGAGGTGATATTATCGTTTTCACCTCTTGTTTTATTTATATTTATCAGGTCAATTATCGACTTGCGCATAACTCGTTCGTTGTTAAGCACCTCCGGTGCAAAAACGCCGAATATCTCCTCAGGCGCGAGCTTATGACGGAAGCCGTCGCTGCACAGCATGTATACCTGATCGCTCTGCACCTGACCGGTCAGGATCTGCGGCTCAACGGTTTCGGAAGCGCCTACACACTGCAAAAGCACATTGCGGCGGCGGTCGGTCTTTGCCATTTCGGGAGTGATCTTGCCCTGACGCACTTCCATGGCGACGAGCGAATGATCCTCTGTGAGCTGCGTAAGCTGTGAATCTATGCGGTAAAGACGGCTGTCGCCGACATGTACGGCGATATACTCGGTTCCGCAAATCAATATAGCGGTGAGCGTTGTGCCGAGCGAAACGCCCTTTTCCATTCCGTAATCCATGATCAGCTTACTCTGGTTCTCAACGATAGCGCGCCACTGCTGCTCGATTTGCTGAGCATTGTAGCCGCTCCTGAGGTTTTGAGGCAAGACCTTTTCAAACCAATTTGAAAACGCGTTTACCGTAAACGCGCTGGCGAGCTCGCCCATTTTTAAGCCGCCCATGCCGTCGCACAATACGGCAAAGGCGATATTATAATCGCCGGTGTGCGCCGTTTTTAAGCAAAACGCGTCCTGATTAACCTTTTTTCTTATACCCACGTCTGTGTGGGCAGCCGATAAGAATTTCATTTGTTAAATCACCTTATCCTAACCTGAAGCGATTCATCGCCTAACGTCAAAAATGAACCGTCAAATATTTCCGCTTTTTCGTTCGGCCGCAGAGTGATTCCGTCTGCTATCGTGCCGTTGGTGGAATGATTGTCGATAATGTAAACCGCATCGCCCTCAGCCGTGATAGTTGCATGGCGGCGGCTTATGCTGCGGTTTGGGATCGTAACCGTACATGAGCCAGGATCGGAACCGATGTCACAATGCGGCGGCAGGTCGATCTCCTGTCCGTTGCATGTGCGGATCAATGTGATCTGCAGCGACATATTCTCAGACGGTACCGCAGCCAAACGCTGCGAACCTCCGGTCACCTGCTGACCGAGCAGCGAGGTTTCGTCGTTATCGGTCAATTCGGCGGAAAGCAGTGTTGTATCGTCGTCGTTGTCGCTTTGAGAAAAGCCTCCGAAAACCGTTTCCGCTGCTTTTTCATTCTCGATTATAACACCGCCGAGCACGGTCGTTTCATCCTCCTGACCGGTGTTAAATGAGCCGAGAACCGTGGTTTCGCCTTCGTCGTCCGAAGGAACGCCGTTGAGCACGGTGGTTTCATCTTCGTTGTCCAAGGGAACGCCGTTGAGCACGGTGGTTTCATCTTCATCGTCCAAGGGAACGCCGTTGAGCCCGGTGGTTTCATCTTCGTCAAATGAGTTGAGTTCTCCTGTCAAAACCGTCGTTTCATATTCGGCTTTTTCATCTTCCGTCGGAGGCTTATCGAACTTTTCCGACGGCAGTTGTGAAGAAACAGGATTCTTTTGGGGCGGTGTGTCATAAACCGGCTGCACAGACGGAAGCGAGGATAAAAACGCTCCAAGGCTTTCCGTTATATCATTGCTGTGCTTGCTTTGATTTAAAAACGCCGCTATCATTCCGCTGCTGTCTCGCACATTGCCGAGCAGTTTGGTTATTACGGCGCTGATGTTCCCTTTGGTATTCTGTTTTGCCGCAAAAATCAACGGCACATAAATCAGAAAAAAACTGCTGCCGTTATAATATATGTTCTCAGGCTGTACCGCAAGGTTCTCCGCGCAGAGCACACCGGTTCGGACGTTAGTTAAAAAACGCCACAATGCGTTCAACAACAGCTGAGCCTCACGCTGAGTTACATTTACGTTAATGAGCGGAGAAAGCCCCTGAACCTGATATTCAAATAGCTGCGACTTTCCCTCCGGAGTATGGCGGCACGGGCAGAAAACATCCCCTGCTCCGTCGTTAATAAGGCTTAATGCGTTTGCGTCAAGCGCACCGGACGCCCTAAAACCGACCGTACCCTGAAAGCCGCTGATTTTAAATTTGTCCGCAGTTTTGACTCGACCAAACAAATTAATCATCTCAATAAATATATATTGTGTATCTGATGTTTTTCGTTAATTAAATGTACAAATAGTTATTATAATTTTATACTATTTTGCAAAATATGTCAAGGAAAAATCCGCTCAAAATATACAAAAATACCCCGAAAAACCACAAATTGAATCGTGTTTTCCGGGGTAATCGTATTTGTATTAGTTTTAATTCAAAAAACGAATTATCGTTTTTGGATAACGGGCAGTTCATAGGGATCAAAAGTGACCCCTGCGTGGTAGGTTCGGTGATGATCTGCGTTGCCTCTTCCCCGAACTTGAATCTGTTTCCGTTATATGCCAGATAGTTTTAAAGGAATAAGCAGCCGCGAATCATTTGCCTTTGCGAAAATGCTTTACCGCAAGAACAGCGGCACAGGCAATGCCTGAAACAACCGCTGCGGAACCGATGATCGCCTTACGCACAAACGGTACATTATAGTCAAGATCGGCGTAGGACGGGTTTATCATGCGGTCTAACAGAGGCATTAGCGTTTTGCGGCGTGCTTTGAGCACGTCATAATCCATATGCGGGTTGCGGGAGATCACCATTGTGGCGCGCTTGTTCGGTGTGTATTTTTCCCACTTTAATTCGTCCGCTACCGGAATACCCGTGCGCGCAAAGCTTGACCAAAGCCGGATCACTGTATCCGACAGCACCTCGTCGGCTACCTCGCCCGTATAGATGGTCTCCTCCAAATTGCCGAACACATAGGCGAGCTCTACCGCGTGACAAGCCTTGCGCATCGGAAGAACGGAAGGCACAGTCCAAAAATACATGTATGCGTTGCCGCCGTTTTTTGCTTGCTCCTGCGCCTGCAAAACAGCAGGCAGACGAAACATAACCTCATCATAAAACCGGGACATGCGCCACATGCTGTGACCCTTCATGGTGGATATAAAATGATTAACGCGTTTTTTATCCTCCCCGGAGAGCTTTTTCATATCGTTCTCAAACTTAACGGGAATACTGAAACGATACGGGATGATCCCGCCTATCTCACCGATCCAGTAATTCATTTCATGCGAGTTGGTACCGATCATGATGTCAATGTCAGCAGTTTCTCCGTTGATATACGGTTCGTACGGATTAAGCGGAATAAGCCTGCCGTCTCGCTGCGGAAAGTTATTATATTCGTTTAATTTTTTGTTGACGGTTTTCAGCTCATCCTCTGTCAGCGACATCAGCTCGCGCATGGTCCTTGCTTTGCTCTCCTGCATGAGCTTTACGGAAAAATCGCGGCATTCTTCCTTTGAAAAGGTAAGCGCCACCGAGCCGCTCTCCGCAATAACGCGCCTGAACAGTCCCCTTGCGCTCGGAATAACGGGCAAAAGAGACACGCTTCCGCCGCCGGCGGATTCACCGAAAACAGTAACGTTATTCGGATCTCCGCCAAAGGACGCTATGTTCTTTTGTATCCAGCGCAGAGCTTCGATCTGGTCGAGTATGCCGAGGTTAGGCGCGTCGGGGTAGTTTTCGCCTCCCTTAAAATAAGACAGATCGACAAAGCCCATCAAGCCGACGCGGTAACCGACAGTCACCATGATTATATCGCTCTGCTTGCCGACAAAGCTCCGTCCGTCATACATAGGGTCCGCGGTGCCGCCCCAACCGTATGAGCCGCCGTGAAAAAACACCATAACGGGCTTGTTGGGCGTTTCGTCGGAAAGATTCTTCCAAATATTCAGATACAGGCAATCCTCACCCTGACGGTAGTAGGATGCCTGTTCCGACATCCACTCCGTTTGGATCGGTGATTTTCCGTTGTAGTAAGCCTCAAAAACTCCGTCACAGTCCTCTGCTGCCTCGGGAGCCTTCCAGCGGAGCAGTCCCACCGGAGGCTTTGCATACGGAATACCGCGAAAGGCGGCAATTTTTCCGGCTCTTGCAGCAACAAATACTCCGTTGCTGCATTTGGCAGACAGTTCAACGTCATATTCTCCTGTAATGACCCGGTTTTCACCGTAGCTTTCGCGCATTTCCTGCTTTGTCATCTTTTTCTCCTGAACACACCCATAACGTTTTCAAAGAAGGTTTTCTTATTACTGTATTTTTTGCGTAACTCTCCGATGGTAACGTCTGTCTGTGAATTGTGAGTTACAAGTCCCTGAGCTGTTTTTACAAAGATATTCTTAAAATCATCCATGCTGCTGTCGTCGTACAGGCTGGCTGTGTAGTCTATCATCAGCACCAGACCGTCGGCTCCGTCGAGTATCTCCATATCCAAGATAGTCTGTGACGCCGCCTGGTTTTGACGGATGTCGATCGTCTCTACATCCAAGCCGTCCATGCCGCCCATGTCGCGGATATCCTGCTGATACAGCAGATACGCAGCCTCGCTGCTGCCTGCCTGGTCGTGGATGTCAACATACGGATAGCAGCTGTGCTCTATGCCCTTTTGAACCTGCTCGTGAATCTCCGCAAACAGCTCGCGCAGAGTCATATCGCTCTTAAGGCGAACGCCTATGGGCAGCTCGCGGAACAACAGACCGACGGAATTCATGGCGGTCATGTCCTCACGTCCGTTATATATCCAGCAAAGCTTAATGTCATCCTTTTTGTTATAGATGGAAATTGCAAGCGCGGCAACGGAAATAAAGAACTCGTTGCGGCTGATGCGATAATGACGCTCCATAGCCTTCATCTGAGGCTGTTCGATACCGATTGGAGCAAAAAGCTCGCCCATCTCGTTTTCGCGGGATTCGTGGTCGGTTTTGGGGTAGCTTGACCACTCCACGCCTTCAAAGCGTTCTTCAAAGTAACGCTTGCTTTCCTCATAAAAGTCGTCCTTAACCTCATCCTCGCGGTTTTGAAGGATAAGATAATACAGGTCGGGATCGGGCTGCATACCAATGTACGCCTTGCCTACGTTTTGCATAAACACCTTTAAGGACGTGCCGTCAAACAAGGTATGATGAACGTCAAAGAAGATATAGCCGTTCTTTTCGGTTTCAAACACACGGCAGCGGTGCAGACAACCGCCGATGATCTTGAAGGGCTGCACCAGCGTGTCTTTTATTGTATTAAACTCAAATTCGCTTAATTTTTCAACGTGGATATCCTGAAGCACTTCCGGTGTGTAGCGCTGGACGATCTCGCCGTCTTCGTTAAAGTGGAAGGTCGTCAGCAGAGCAGAGTGATTGCGCAGCGCGGTGCGCATTGCTTCCGCCATCTTCTGCATATCGATCATATCTTTATCCAGCTTCATCATAGTGAAGAGGTTATACATCGTCGATTTCGGCGTATAGAGCTGATAGTCAACCATATAGAGCTGCTCAACAGTCAGCGGATGATCGGTCTTCATTGCACGCGCGTTCTTGACCTCCGGAGCCTCGCCGTCATCATTGGCGTGGTTCTGCTCATACAGCGCCGCGATCTTTTTGGGAGTCCTTCCGCGGAAGATCTCGCCTGCGCTGAGTCCGGGCAGGTCGCTTTCGGTAATAACGCGGATGGAACCAAGCGAGTCGCCGCCCAGCTCATAGAAATCGTCGTTGATACCAATGCGTTCGAGCTTGAGCACTGCAGCCATTGCGTCGCACAGCTTTTGCTGGGTCTCGTTTTCGGGCGCGACATAGTCGGTTTTAAAGTCGGTGGTGTCGGGCTTGGGCAGAGCTTTTCTGTCCATCTTTCCGTTAGGCTTTAAGGGCACCTTATCGATCTTCATAAAGTAAGCAGGGATCATATAGTACGGAAGTCGCTTGCCGAGCTCCTCGCGCAGTGCGTCGGGATCCACCTCGATATCGGCGGTATAATAAGCGCACAAATAGCTCTTGCCGTTTTCCTCAAAGCCGCGTGCCGCTGCCCAGTCGATGCCGAGCACCTGCTTGACGGACGCTTCGATCTCGGCGGGCTCGATACGGTTGCCGTTGATCTTGATCATATCGCCGGAGCGTCCGAGCAACAGATAGTTGCCGTTTTCGTCTATGCGCGCCAAGTCTCCGGTATGATAAATTCCGTTTTCAAACGCCTTTTCGGTTTCTTCCGGAAGATTGATATAGCCGCGAACATAGGGGTTCTCAAAGCAGAGCTCGCCGATATCGCCTTCCTCAGCCTCTTCCCCGTCCTCGTTTATAAGCGTGATCTTACATTCGATCTCGGGCTTGCCTATCGGACAGGTTTCATATGAACGGTCGATTTGGAATACGCCGACTGCAAAACCGCTTTCGGACGCGGCGTAGATGTTTATTAGGTCAAGATTTTTGTTATATACATTATTTGCAGGCTCACTGCCGACAAACAGCATACGCAAAAACGGTCCCGTTTGATTGCCGAGCATACGTACGTATGACGGGGTCAGGAAGGTTATTGTTATACGTTTTTCGACAAAGAGCATTTTAAGCGCCATCGGGTTTTTAATCGTAGCATAGCTGACAACAAACATCTTGCCGCCGCATATACTGAGCGCCTTGAGGATAACGATTACAGACGCAACAAAGTTCATGGGAGCAAGCAAGGCAAGTCTGTCTTTGCCGTTAAATGGATTTTTGCCGTTTACGCTTATGGAGTCTATTGCCCTTTTCAGGTTGCCGTATTCGTGCAGCACGCCCTTTGGATTTCCTGTCGTACCGGAGGTATAGATGGCGTAAGCCGCGTCGTGATCATCGGCGGTAACATAGCCTTTTTTAGGCTCGGTCGACATTATTTCCTCCCAGTTGTCGGCTGAGATCTCTGTTTTGCATCCGCAGTCCTTACGAATAAACTCAATGCGCTCGGGCGCATATGTATCCTCGACCAAAGCCCATGCAGCGCCGCATTTCCACACTCCGATCATGGCGATGATGGGCATAATACCGCGCGGCAAATTGATAAGAACAAAATCTTCTTTTCCTATATCCATACCGGCAAGATACGCGTATACACGTCCGCTGAGGTCGTCAAGCTGTGCGTATGTAATACCCTTGGAATGTGCCTCGTCAAACAAGATCGCAGAATTCGGCTGCTCATTTGTATAAGTTTCAAGCATTTGAAGTATAGTCATAATAACTCACCCGTCCTATATATTTTCTTTCACTTATAATAACACATTATAATCAATATATCAAGATATTTTTGTGCAACTAAACGATTTATTTTTCATGAGCCACAATCATTTTTTTCAATTCTTCGATCAAAACATCTTCCTCTAAGCCTGTCTTTTTGACAGCGTCGGCTATCGTAGCGTTTTTTATCATGATTTTTCCGACCGGCGACTTTATTATTTTGAATCTGCTGTCGATTTTGATCAACTCATCCGGCAGCCACGGGTACGCTTCCAGTATATCGGTTAGTTTTGTTGTGCTGTTGATTTCCATTTTTCCTCCTGTAATTATAATTATTGCCTGCCCGGATAGACAAGGCAGGCAATATAGTTTAATGCTGACGGTTCGGCTTATTCTGCCGGAACAAACGGGAGCTCATATTCTTCGGTAGAGAATTCAATAACCTGTGATGAGCTGCTCTTTGAGGATGAGCTGCTCTTGGAAGAAGAACTGCTCTTGGATGACGAGCTGCTCTTGGATGACGAGCTGCTCTTGGATGATGAGCTGCTTTGTTTTTCGGAAGAGCTCTTTGAGCTTGACTTTGAGGAACTGCCGCCCGACGATGACTTTGAGGACGACTGCGAACTGCCGCCTTTGCTCTGGCTCGATTGTGAGGATTGTTTGCTGTTTGACGATCCGGAAGCAGAGGACTGCTTATCGGACTGACTGCCGGAAGCAGCGGAAGAACTGCTCTTATCCTTTGAAGCCGCTGCGCTGCTTTCTTCCTTATTTGCTGTTGTTTTTTCGGAAGTCTGCGAAGAAGACGATACCGCTGAGCTGCTTTTATCTTTATTATCCTCGCCGCAGGCGGTAAGCATACACGCGCTCATTGCGAGCACGGCAATTAAAACAAATATCCTTTTTTTCATATTACTTTCCTCCGTTATAAAAAATCTATGTTTGAAAACTGTATTGCTGCCGATACCCTGTCACTGTTCTGATCCATTTATCAGTCACGGTCGGCAAGGAGTATCCCCAGTTTTCCAATACGCCGTGAGCGACCCTTTTAAAACCGTTTTTTTGAAGAACATGAGCAGACGCCTGATTTTCCAACATGGTACTCGCTGTGATTATTTTAACCTTTGTTTGGTTCATCAGGTAATCCACCATCAAGCCAAGCGTCTCGGTTGCTATCCCCTTGCCCCAATACCGAGGCAAAAGACGATAACCGACGCTTACCTTCAAAAACGGTGCGCGGTAGCCGTAGAACTCTGCCAGACCGCAGAAGGCGTCATTCGTGAACACACCGAGGATAAGGGATTCCTTCAAGCACTCGTCATAAAGATGACGAATGACCTCTTGCGCGTCAGCGTTTTGCTTTTCAAAAAGAGTGGTAGGCAAATAGCGGTACACGCTTAAGGACTCAGTCAGCTCGCGTAAGCCGTCCGCGTCGGTTAAAATCAGTCGTTTTAGAGTGACCCTTTTTCCGTACAGACACGGGATTTCGGAAAACGGCATTTTCATATTGCAGCAAACAGCCTCCAAGCAATGTCATTTTAAAATCGTTATATCAATTATAACAGATTTTTTTCAAATTTCAATGCTAAATTTTATAAATGAGAATAAAATTCAGGAGCGCCGCCAAAAAGCAAGCGCTCCTGTCAAGTTAGTCATGATTATGTATTTTCTGTTTTATCCGCACAACTTATCGAACGTTGCCTTGCCTGCTATGCCGTCAACATACAAACCGCTTTTTGTCTGGTAGGCTTTGACGGCGGCTGTGGTTTTGCTGCCGAAGATGCCGTCGAGACCGCCTGTGTCGTAGCCATGACAAATGAGCAAGCCTTGCAGGACTTTGACGTAATCGCCCTTTGCTCCCTGTTTCAGGTTGCGAATGGCGTTGTAGGTCTTTTTTCCGAAGATGCCGTCAACGGTAAGCTTTGCGCTGTATTGCTTGTTGAGCACGGTCTGCAATGCCTTGACAAGCGCGTACTCGGTCTTGCCGCCGTATATGCCGTCTACGGTCAGCTTTGCGCTGTAGGACTTATTGAGCCACGTCTGCACCTCTTTGATTTTGGTGTTGTCTACCGGAGCTGGTGTGGTGCCGCCGGTGTAATCGGGTCTTGCTACGCCGGAAATGTCCTTTGCGTAGCGTGTGCGCCGCATGACCGCGCCGTTACCGCCGCCGGTGTTGCCCTCAATGGTGGAGTAGCTGCCGTCGGCGTTCACCTTTTCGATGATACCGACGTGATCGAGCGTATAAGTGATGGGCACGCTCTCCGACCGGTCATTGCTCCAATGAAAAAAGACGATATCCCCTGCCTTGTAACCGCTCGTTTTGAACCTGCCGCGATTAT
>CAMHCD010000047.1 GCA_946183545.1 uncultured Clostridia bacterium | reverse complement strand
TGGTAGCTTAATGTTAGGAGGATTCGCGAATGATTGAAATTGAAAAGCCAAGAATTGAAACAGCAGAATTAACCGAAGACGGAAAGTACGGTAAGTTCGTTGTTGAGCCGCTCGAGCGCGGCTTTGGCAACACACTCGGCAACAGTCTTCGCAGAGTGTTACTTTCCTCTCTTGAGGGCTGTGCGGTCACATCTATCAAGATTGACGGCGTTCTTCACGAATTTTCAACTATTCCCGGCGTCAAGGAAGACGTAACGGAAATTGTGCTGAATATGAAAAGTCTTGTTGCCAAGCTGTTTGACACAAGCCCCAAGGTCGTTGAGATCAACGCCGAGGGTCCCTGCGAGGTAACAGCTGCCGACATCATCGGTGACAATGAGGTAGAGATCCTCAATCCCGAGCTGCACATCGCCACCTTGGGCGAGGGCGCAAAGCTCAACATGGAGATCACCATTGACAAGGGCAGAGGTTATGTCCCCGCAGAGCGCAATAAGCAGCTCAGCGGCAACAACGTAATCGGTGTATTGCCGATCGACTCAATATACACACCTGTATTAAAGGTTAACTATACAGTAGATAACACCCGTGTAGGTCAGATCACAGACTACGACAAGCTCACACTCGACGTGTGGACAAACGGCGTTATCAATGCGGAAGAGGCGGTTTCTCTTGCCGCAAAGGTACTCACCGAGCACCTTAACCTGTTTGTTAATCTGTCTGACAAGGCATCCTCTGCTGAGGTTATGGTTGAAAAGGACGACAAGGGCAAGGAGAAGATCCTTGAAATGACTATTGAGGATCTGGATCTCAGCGTCCGTTCGTTCAACTGCCTCAAGCGTGCAGGAATCAACACTGTTGAAGATTTAATCAATAAATCCGAAGAGGATATGATGAAGGTCAGAAACCTTGGAAGAAAATCTCTTGAGGAAGTTGTACAAAAACTCAACTCTCTCGGTTTCAGTCTCCAGAAGGAAGACGAATAATTTCCCTTTAGAATGACGACGTTAAAGGAGTGAATACAATGCCAGGTACAAGAAAGCTGGGAAGAACAACTGCTCAGAGAACCGCTATGCTCCGCGCAATGGTTACTTTCCTTCTCGAAAACGGCAAAATCGAAACAACCAATACTCGCGCCAAGGAAGTTCAGGCTATGGCGGAGAAGATGATCACAACTGCTAAGAACAACACCCTGCACAACAGACGCCTCGTTTTGGCTTTTGTTACAAAGGAAGACGTTGTTACCAAGCTCTTTGCGGAAATCGCGCCCAAGTATGCTGACCGCAACGGCGGCTATACAAGAGTGACCAAGATCGGTCCCCGTCGCGGCGACGGTGCAGAGATGGCAGTTATCGAGCTCATCTGATTCTAATAATATCAACGATACGGCTTGGAGGCATTGCTTCCGAGCCGTTTTCATATTGACAAAGGCTCAAAAATATACTACAATTATATAGCGAATTAGTCTGATGCTTAGATTCGGAACAAGCGTATTTTCGGACGGGAGGATGTTATGAAGCATTTATTTGCCCTTGCGCTCTGCGGACTGCTGATCGTGTCGGGGCTTACTTTGACCGCGTGCGGTCAACCCGAAAAACCCGGCAAGACCGATGTTGCGGTAACAGAAGCGCCTCAAAAGACAACTGCCGGGCTTGCGCCGTCAACAGTGTCGGAGCCTGCCACAACGGGCAGCCGGATACTGTACGGAGCTGACGAAAAAACGCGGATCGAAGCGCTGCTCAACAGCGAGTCCCTCGCCGGAAAAATCAGCATGATGAAGGAGTCCGCGGCAAACAGCGGCTATGACTTGACCGTCAAGGCTGAAACAAACAAAATAGTTTTTTCATATGTTGCTCAGGGCGTAGTAGATATTGAAAGCGCAAAAGTCATCCAGAAGAATATTTCCGAAAACAGCGATCCGCTTGTAGCGCTTGCGCAGGATATGCGCGATAAAATGAACATCAGAAACGCGATGGTACAGGTCATAATACTGTCCCCCGATTATAAGACCCTTAGCGACCAAAGTTATTATCCCGCCGCAAACGAAGCGCAGATCCCGACTACAGCGGCGGTAAATGATACAGACGAACAAACCGAGGAAGACGGTTTGGCAGATGAGGAACAGATTCAGTAAATTGAGGTGTGTACAATGAAAATGAAAATGCTTTGTCTTTGCTTGGCGATGGCTGCTGTTATGTGTGTGTGCATGAGCGGCTGTAATCCAAACGAGGGTAAGATCAACGACTACATAAAAGAGAACACTGCTATTTCGAGCGAGGTCACGACGTTGCAGCAATTGTACGGCGACGTGATGGACGTAAAGGCGTTCGGCAGAGGCAACGATATGGTGCTCGAGTTCAATATCAAGGGCTCGCTGCCGGATAATACCGAGTCGGACTATTCCGCGCTTGAGGAAAGGCTCAGACCTTACCTGCCGGGTCTTAGAGAGGCAACCGGCAACAACAGCACTAATATCGTGTATATCATCAAGGATAAGGACGGTAAGGAAACCGTCAATAAAACAATTTCATAATATAACTAAAACACCGCACGGCTTCTTGTTATGTTTCTGTGTGGTGTTTTGTTCATTCAACAGCAACAACAAGTTGCTTGTACATTTTCGTCATTCGTATTATAATTTGTAACAGGGAGGTGTTTTTATGGACACAAAAGATGTAATTTATACTTTGAGGACAAAAAGCGGTTTGTCGCAGGACGAGCTGGCGGAGAAGGTTCTCGTCACCCGACAGGCGGTGTCGCGTTGGGAAAACGGAGATACCGTGCCCAACACCGAAACCTTGAAGCTGCTTTCACAGCTGTTCAACGTGTCTATCAATACGCTGCTTGGTTCTCCGCGCCGGCTTTTTTGTCAGTGCTGCGGAATGCCGCTGGACGATACGATCATCGGCACAGACAGCGACGGCGCGCTTAACGAGGACTACTGCAAGTGGTGTTACGCGGACGGACATTACACCTACAGCGATATGGACGAGCTGATCGATGCGTGTATCCCTCATATGGCGAAGGAGGGCTTCGGCGAGGAGCAGGCGCGGACCTTTATGAAGCAGACGCTTCCGCAGCTGGACTACTGGAAGCGCTATGAGGAGCTGAGCGACGACGGCGAGTTTGAGGCGTTCAAAAAGCAGCTGATCGACGAGATCAACGCTCTGCATATCGACGGTATGCCCAAGGTGGAAAAGCTGAACGCGCTTGTCGGCAGCTATGTCAACCTTGCTTATCCGTTACCGGGCGGCGTCAGCGCAAAATTCCTTGACGACAATACGACCTATCTTGGCAATCAACTGGAATCCGAATTCGGCGGAGATCGTTGCTTTGGCGTTTTGGCGTGCATGGATTTTATATTGGTGAGCACCTATGAGGCGGAGGGCAAAAACCCGGAGCTTGTTCTGTATAAAAAAAGATAATATTGTTTTCGGTCAGTGGGCTTCGTGCCGCTGACCGATTTTTAATAGAAATCCCCTTGCGGAGAAAAGCATTGCGATCCCCTTTAGTATTCTTACCATTTTGTCAAGTACATAATCTCGTTTTTTGTCGCCTTTATTGATTGACTATCAATTCAAATTAAGGTAAAATAAAAGTGTATGTGCAAACTGAAATGAAGGGGTGATCGTGTGGTATTTTCGAGCTTAGTATTCCTGTTTGCGTACTTGCCGATTACTTTGCTTATATATTACATTGTTCCGCGTAAGGGCAGGAATCTGTTCCTGTTTTTCATCAACTTGGTGTTCTACGGCTGGGGCGAGCCGATGCTCGTTTTCCTTATGCTGTTTAACGTGCTGTTTAACTACATCGGCGGCTGGCTTGTAGACAAATACCGGCAGGACGCCAAAAAGAAAAAGCTGTTTTTGGTGCTCACCTGTATTCTGGATATCGGAATACTGGCGGTGTTCAAGTACACGGGCATGATTACGGAAACGCTCAATATGCTTCCGTTCCTCAACATCCCCGAGCTGCAAATAAGCCTGCCTATAGGTATCAGCTTCTATACCTTCCAGACCATGAGCTATGTTATCGACGTATACCGCGACGACGCTCCTGTAAGTAAGAGCTTTATAAACTTCGGTACATATCTGGCGCTGTTTCCGCAGCTTATAGCGGGTCCCATCGTCCGTTACCGCGACGTTGCCGACCAGATGATCCACCGCCGCGAAACGCTGGCACAGTTTACCAAGGGCGTTAAGATATTCTGTATCGGTCTTGGAAAAAAGGTGCTTATAGCAAATCAAATGGGCTTGATAACCAAGGCGCTGTTTGAAACGACCCACACCGACCCGCACGGGATCCTGGGTACATGGTTCGGAATTGCCGCCTATACCTTCCAGATCTATTTTGACTTTTCCGGCTACTCCGATATGGCGTGCGGACTGGGTAATATGCTCGGCTTTGAGTTCCTTAAAAACTTCAATTACCCGTATATTTCCAAGTCCATCACCGAGTTTTGGCGCAGATGGCACATCTCATTGTCAACTTGGTTCAAGGAATATGTTTACATACCGCTGGGCGGCAACCGCAAGGGCGTTAAGCGTCAAATCATCAACCTGCTTATCGTATGGGGCTTGACCGGCTTGTGGCACGGCGCGGCTTATAACTTTATCTTTTGGGGACTGTTCTACGGACTTCTGCTGATATTGGAAAAGTTTGTCCTCAAAAAGTTTCTGGACAGGCTGCCCTCTGTTTTGCAGCATGTTTACACCATGTTCATCGTGCTTATCGGTTGGACGCTGTTCTACTTTACCGACGTAAACCAGCTGTTTTCCGCGCTGGGAGATATGTTCAACTTCGGCAACGGACTTATCAGCGACACCACGCTCAACCTTTTCCTCAGCAATCTGCCCGTGCTTATTGCGGCAGGCATCGCCTGCACACCGCTGGCGGCAAAGCTGTACGAGCGCTTTAAGCATGTAAGGTTTATGTGGGTAGCCGAGACCCTGTTTGTAGCGGTCGTGCTGTTCCTCAGCACAGCAAGCCTTGTTGATCAGAGCTACAACCCGTTCCTGTATTTTAGATTTTAAAAGGAGGGAGGAACCATATGAAGCACAGTTCAAACGGAAAAAGCGGCGGCAGACATTATGCTGTCGAGGAGCAGAGCGCTCAAAGCAAAACGCCTGCTTATTTACCGGCGTTCCTCTTTGTCGGGTTTATATTCGTAATGGCGGTTTGGTTTATCTTTAACCCCAAGCTTGACTACAGTTCATCGGAAAAACGCTATCTGCAAAAGTTCCCGGATGCGTCCTTTGGTCATATTGCGGACGGCACCTTCGGCAAGGAGTTTGAAACCTTCTTTGCCGACCACTTCCCCGGCAGAAACATGTGGGTAGGCGTAAACGCCTATGCCGCGCTTGCCGAAGGAAATAACGGCGCCGGCGGCGTGTACAACTGCAAGAACGATTATTTGATAAATAAGCCTGTTTCCAAGGATAACGGAATAATCAAAAACCTCGGCGCTGTTGAGGATTTCCACGCCATTGACAGCGTAAAGAACATCCCCATGACCGTAATGCTCGCACCCTCCACCGGTTATGTGTGCGAGGACGTGCTGCCCATGATCCACGACAAGTACAATGACGATGAGTATTTTGACTCCGTCAGTCAGTCGCTTAAACAAAGCGGTATCAATTTTGTCGATTTGCGCAGCACATTCAAAAACGCCTACGCGGGCGGTACTCAGCTCTATTATAAAACCGACCACCACTGGAACACACGCGGCGCATATACCGCGTATCAGCAGTATTGTCAGGCTTTGGGGCTGAACGCAACGCCCGAGAGCGCGTTCACCAAGGAAGTTACGAGCGGCTTCTACGGCACCACCTATTCCTCCAGCGGCTTCTGGGGCACTCCTCCGGATGACGTTGAGGTATGGGACAACAAGCAGAACACCGGCAACATCCACGTAAAGATCACGGAGGCAAACGAAACTATCGAGTCGGATTCCATGTTCTTCCCCAAACATTTGCAGGAGGACGACAAGTATCCCGTGTTCATCGACGGTAACCACGCCTACACCGAGATCACAAATTCAAAGGCGGAAAAGGGCACGCTGCTCGTGATAAAGGACAGCTTCAGCCACTGCATGGCTCCCTTCCTCGCGGAGAATTACAAGAAGGTCATTATGGTGGATATGCGCTACTACAAGATGGAGAACGTCTCCGCGGTAGTCCAACGCGAAAAGCCCGAGCAGCTTCTGGTGCTCTATGGCATAGACAATTTGGCGACCGATACCGACTTGGTATGGCTGCAATAAAAGTATATAGTATAAAGCAAAGCGCTGCCGCATTACGCGACAGCGTTTGGTTTTGTATATGCCTCCCTCATAGAGGGAGGTGCCCGATAGGGCGGAGGGAGTCCGCGCCGTTTTTTCCTTTATGTCCGTTGTTTGAGAGGAAACCATACTCCCTCAGTCGCTGCGCGACAGCTCCCTTTGGGAGGGAGCCAACTCCCTCAGTCGCTGCGCGCCAGCTCCCTCTAAGAGGGAGCCTAATTCGTATGTATCATCAAGAAGCTCTGCGGCTGCATTTTGATTTTGCCGTCGGCGATCTCCGCGTTGCCGATCTTATAGATCACGTCGCCGTCATAGCGAGTGTCGATTTCAAAGTCTGTGCTTAGCGGATTAAAGTACATCACCAGCGCGCCTCTGCGGAAGGCAAAGGGTATCTTGCCGGGTTCGCTCATGAATTCAAGCTCGCCGTTGCCGTGCAGATCCTCGTGCTTTCTGCGCAGGGCTATCATGTCGGTCACTACCTTGTAGATGCTGTCGGGGTCGTCCTTTTGGTTTTCGACCGTGGGAGCGTCCTCGCTTTGGTCAACCGGCAGATAGGGCGTATCGCTTGTTGAGAAGCCTAAGTTTTTGCCGTCGCACCACTGCATAGGAGTACGTGAGCCTGTGCGCGAATAGCCGCCCTCCTTGCTGACCAAGTCCGCCTGATAGCGCATGCCTATTTCGTCGCCGTAATACAGGAACGGCACGCCCGGCATGGTAAAGATAAAAGCGTTAACAAGCTTAATCGCCTGTTTGTCAAGATAAGCCGTAACGCGCGGCATGTCATGGTTGTTGGTCATAAAGCTGATGTAGCCGTTCTGCTTGGTGCGGTTGTAGGCAGGCAGATATTCGTCGGTGAACGCCTGCAAATCGCCCCTGCCGTTCTTGTTGAACACCGCTTCGTCGCCCCAGTTGCCGTAGCGGAACAGGCGGCTGTAGCCGTTGCCGTAGTGGTCAAGGTAAAAGTCCATGTGGAAGCCGGCGTTGTTTATTGCGCGCTCCGGAAAGCACCATTCAGCCACCATAGCGGCTTCGGGGTAGTCTCGGTCGAGCATATCGCGCACACCGCGCCATATCTTGGCTGTGGCGTATTTTGCGTCGTCGTTTTTAACCAGTGAGTCAGCCATGTCCACACGGAAGCCGTCCGCGCCCTTGTCCAGCCAAAAGCGCATAACGTCCTTGATAGCCTCGGCGGTTTGCAGACAGTCGGGATGGTCGCACGGCAGCTGCCACTCGGGATGGGTGATCTTGTCAAAGCCGTAGTTGAGCGCGGGCTGAGAGCTGAAATAGTTGACCATATAGTTGCCGTTGCGCTCGCAGATTCCGCACATCATGCGGTATTCGGGCGGAGCGTCCCATACGGTTTTTGTAAAGATATAGCGGTTGCTCAGCTCGTTGGGCATAGCCTGCTTTGCCTGTTGGAACCACGGGTGGGTGTCGGAGGTATGACCGGGGATGAGGTCGAGCAAAATCTTCATGCCCCTGCCGTGTGCCTCGCTGAACAGCTGAACCAAGTCCTCGTTCGTACCGTAACGCGGCGCTACCTTTTTGTAGTCGCGCACATCGTAGCCGGCGTCCATAAAGGGCGAATCGTACACGGGATTCAGCCAAATCGCGTTGCAGCCCAGCTCCTTTACATAGTCGAGCTTTTGAATAATACCCTGTATATCGCCTATACCGTCGCCGTTTGAGTCATAAAAGCTCTGGGGGTAGATTTCATAAAACACTGCGTCTTGCAGCCATTTTGGCATAATAACCATCCTTTCTGAAATTATTAATTATATCTATCTGTATTCTATCATCTTTTTTCTATTTTGGCAATATAAATTTCCAATAAAAATCACTTGCAACTTTTGTTACAGGAGCATATGATGGTAATAGAAATATCATTCCGCATTATAATATGAGGTGGTAGGATGACGATAAATAAACTTGGAGACGACAGAGTGCTGATCACTCTTTGTCATCAGGATATGAGCGATTTTTTGCTCGATTTCAAAAAGCTGAGCTTAAACGACAGTCACTCACGGCGTGTGCTGCTTAGGATATTGCAGGTGGCGTGTCGGCGTTCGGGCATCAGCACGGGCGGCAAACGGGTCAATATTGAGGCAATGCTGTTTGGCGAGGACTGTTACCTGCTGATAACTTTGGCAAAAAAAGGTATGCATACCTACCGCCTGAAGCGCAGCGATTACAGCGTATGTTACGCGGCGGACAACGCGGAGGATCTGCTGCGCGTTACAAAGCAGCTTGTCAAAAGCGGTCTGTATTGCCCTAAAAGCGCCGTATACGCGCTGGACGGTGCGTATTACCTTATATTTGATTCGTACATCCCTAAGAACATACACCGCGTGATCAGCGAATTCGCGCAGAAAAAGGGCGGTCGTATAACCGCCGCCCGTATCAGGGAATTCGGCAAGCCCGTTTGCCGCTACAACGCGGTGAGTACCATCGGGCAGTATTTGTAATACCAAATAAAAAAAGTCATCCGGAGCATTAGCACAGGATGACTTTAAGTTTGTGTTAAGAGGTTTTTTTCTTCTTCTCTTTATGTCGGCTCAGCTTTTCGGCTACAGGATTTGAAGCGGGCTGAGACATCACGACCTCCTTGATAAACAGGTAGGTAACGTAGAAGTACAAGCCGACATAGACGATCGAGGTGTATCCGATGGATATCGCCTCGTAATTATCAAACAGATAATATCCATAGCCGCGCAAGCTGATAAGATTACACAGGAGCGCGACGACATAATGTCTGCGCATGGCAATGGCATAGACGATAACCAAAATATCCAGCAAATACGCGTAACGCTCGTGCATGGACGAAAGGAACATAACGCAGGTAAACGACGTCCAGATGGCGGTCATCAGGAAGTTGTCCCACTTTGTCAGGTCAGCCTTTTTATAGAATAACAGAGCCAGACCGCCCAGCAAAATCACAAAGGTGAATAATATGGTGAACTTGCTCAGGTTTTCGTAAGACGCTCTGGTGCTGCCGTCAATAAAGAACGCGTACATGTTGGGGATATTGAGCTGCAGCTGCTTTACTTCGTCAACCTGACCGGCGTAGATCTTGAAGATATCCATAAACGGTCTGCCCATAAAGACAGCCGGCAGACACAAAATGATGTCCGTCACCGGTACTATCAGGAAGTGAAGGATAGAGCATTTGCGCGTGGTCGCGTAGTAGAACAGGAACACGGGCAAAATAAACACGGCTTGCAGCTTAAATGTGAACGCCAGTCCCAAAAAGATGAAGGCGGGAATGTTCTTTTCTTCCATAAGGAAGTAAATGGACAACAGAATAAACGACACGTAAATACAGTCGCACTGAGCCCAAAATGCCGAGTTGAAGATAACCGTCAGCGAGCACAGCACAACGCTGTAGGTGAGCACGGGGGAGATAGAGAAGAACTTTTCTCCTCTGTGCTGCTTTACCAAAAGCGCCGCGCTTACCGCGAGCAGAAAATCAACACCGATCGAGACGATCTTGTAAGCGATAAGTGGGTCGATTTGAAAGCGGGACAGAATGAAAATGAGCATCTGATACGGAATGTTATAATTTCCCACTTGCTCCGTAAGCCCTTCGATGCCTTTGGACGAAATCACATACCACCAGCTTAACAGGTAGCGGCGGTAATCGTCGCTTGCAAAGGGCATGCCGTTCAGCCTGAGAACCAGCGCAAAAACCGTTATGCTCGCAAACAAAAGCAATACGATATGTTTACGGATGAATTCAAAAAATTTTATCTCATACTTTGTCATTTGATAAATCCAACCTTTTTCATCGCCTTGTTTAGCGTGCGGCTGCTGATCCTAAGCGCAAGCTCGTCTGACTTGTGGTAGCAGTCCTCCAAATATGCCTTGTCGGCAATAAGCTGCTCGTAACGCTCGCGTATCGGTCTGAGCTCTTCGATAACAGCCTCGCCTACTGCTGTCTTAAAGTCGCCGTAGCCCTTGCCGTCAAACTCTTTTTCGATCTCGTCGTAGGTTTTGCCTGTAACAGCGCCGTAAATGGTCATCAGGTTGTTGACGCCGTCCTTGCCTTCTGCGTAGCGCACGCAGGCGTCGCTGTCTGTTACGGCGCGCTTGAACTTCTTCATAATGACCTCGGGCGGGTCGAGCAGATGAACACAGCCGTTAGCGTTTTCATCGGATTTACTCATTTTGTTGAGGGGGTTTTGCAGGCTCATTACTCTTGCGCCGTTCTTGGGGATAAAGCCCTCGGGGATCTTGAACACATTGCCGTACAAGCCGTTAAAACGCTTTGCAATGTCGCAGGTCAGCTCTATATGCTGCTTCTGGTCGGCGCCTACGGGCACCTTGTCAGCCTGATACAGCAGGATATCGCCTGCCATCAGCGACGGATATGTAAACAGACCCGCGTTGATGTTGTCGGCATGCTTGGCGCTCTTGTCCTTGAACTGCGTCATGCGCGAAAGCTCGCCGAACTGAGTATAGCAGTTGAGGATCCACGCCATCTCAGCGTGTGTATGAACATGGCTCTGGATAAAGAAAATGCTCTTTTCCACGTCGATACCGCATGCCATGATAGAGGCGTAGGCGTCCAAAATATTTTTGCGCATCTGCGCGGGTTCCTGGCGAACTGTGATGGTGTGCATGTCCGCAAGCGCGTAAATGCAGTTGTACTCGTCCTGCATCCTTACCCAGTTGCGTACCGCGCCGAGATAGTTGCCCAGCGTAATAGTGCCGCTCGGCTGTATCGCGCTGAATACGACCTGCTTTTTCTGTTCGTTTTCCATTATCGGTCCCTCCGTTTTATTTGTTGGCGAGATCGCCTAATATTTTGATACCCTTTTCCAACTGCTCGTCGGTGGGTGTTGAAAAGTTGATGCGGAAGCTGTGACATTCCTCGGTTTCGTCGGTCAAAAAGGCATTGCCGGGTACTACGCAAACCTTGTTGAGCACCGCCTCCTTGCAGAACGCGGGCATGTCAACATCCTGCGGCAGATCGCACCAGATAAACAGACCGCCGTCGATGCGGTTGTATGTGATGGCAGGCGCGCAGTAGCGGTCGAGCAGCTCCATACAGAAGCTTGCCTTTTTTGTATAGATGGCACGCAGCTTGTCAAGATGCGCGTTGAAGTCATACTTAGTGATGAACTCGTCGCAAACGACCTGAGACCAAATGTTGGTGTGGACGTCGTTGCCCTGCTTACAAACGACCAGCTTCTGGAAAATAGGCTTGGGCGCGATGGTATAGGCAACGCGCATACCCGGGGAGATCACCTTGGAAAAGGAGCCGGCGTAAATTACAATGCCGTCGGTGTCCATGCTCTTGATGGTGGGCAGATATTCGCCGCTGTAGCGCAGGTCTCCGTAGGGGTTGTCCTCCAAAATCAGCACGCCGTATTGCTTTGCCAGCGTATACAGCTTTTTGCGCTTTGCAAGGCTCATGGTAACGCCTGAGGGATTCTGGAAGTTGGGGATGGTGTAGATCAGCTTGGCGTTGGGGTTTTGCTTTAGCTTTTCCTCGAGCTCATCCATGTTCATGCCGTCGCTCTCAACGGTAACTCCAACCAGCTTTGCGTTGTAGCTGCGGAAGGTATTGAGCGAGCCGATAAACGAAGGAGCCTCACAGATAACCACTTCGCCCTCGTTAACAAGCGCCTTGGTGCACAAGTCCATTATCTGCTGCGCGCCGGTGGTAATGAGGATATCGTCGTTTTCGTTGCCGGTGTCGTGGTTCTTCTTCATGTATTCCTTCAAGTGGTTGCGCAGGGGAGTGTAGCCTTCGGTGACGCTGTACTGCAAAACGGAAATAGGATTCTCCGCCAGCACTCTTGCCGAGATCTCCGCGATCTCCTTTGCCGGAAACGCATCCGGCGAGGGGTTGCCTGCCGAAAGGCTGATGACCGCAGGGTCGGCGGCATATTTAAAGATTTCGCGTATTGCGCTGGGTTTCAGGTTGGAAACCCTGTCAGAAAATTTATATTCCATATCTATACCTCGCTTTGTTTATAGCTAACCTTAATTATACCACATTATTACCCTCTATTCAAGTATTTTTCTCCGCGTTCTTAACGTCGGATAGGAAGCTTTAAGTCGGTGTTTCGCGAGATAGAGTCATCTATCGGAAGCTGTGAGGGCAATGGAAATAACGTTTGGTGATTATTCGTGTTTCGCGAGTTTTTTACTTCGCGTTCTTTGGGACGGTTGGATAGGTGATGTCGGTGTTTCGCGTTTTTTACTTCGCGTACTTTGGAACGGTTTAATTGATAGCGTCGGTGTTTCGCGAGATAGAATGGTTCTATTGGAAGCTGTGAGGGCAATGGAAACAACGTTTGGTTTTAGATGTTGTGACAGTAACTGACAATGTAGGGGAGGCCCTTGCGGCCTCCCCTCGGTTTGTTGAAAAGCTATGTTTTCTTATTTGATGACGTTTAGATTTTAAACAAACGTCGGCAAG
>CAMHCD010000046.1 GCA_946183545.1 uncultured Clostridia bacterium | reverse complement strand
CTACGATATTTCTCCTCTTTCCTATATAATATACCTTACACCGTTTACGCCAAACTTACGCCAAACTTACGCCAAACGGTGCTGAAATTAATGAAAAGTAAAATATACGGTTGAATTTTACGAAGAATTATGCTATAATAAATTCGTAAAATATTATTAAGGGAGCGTGTCTTATGCCTAACATAAAACCTGTATCGGATTTGAGAAACTACAATGAGGTGTTGAACGATATCGCTGTCGGCGAGCCTGTTTTCCTTACAAAAAACGGCAGGGGAAGATACGCTATCCTGGACATCAAAGAATACGAAAAACTCCACGCAGAATTAAAACTGTTAAGTGAATTGCAAAAAGGAGAGCAAAGCGCGAAGGAAAAAGGTTGGCTCAGTTTATCTGATGTCGAAAAGGAGCTTGGTCTATAATGGCATCTGTTTTAGTCGTTCGTGTTTTATACGGAAGAAGAGATTATATGAGAGCACTGTTTGAATAGGAGAAACTATGTGGAAAGAAATCAAAACTAATGACGAGATAAAATCATTTATGGATTTGGTATGTTACTTTCACGATGGCTGTATCAAAGAAATGCATTATCTAAGCGGAGCGTATGTAGGAGAAGGTTTAGGAATGTCTCCGATCAATGATAAAAGAATATTGAAAGTGATTATCCAAAGACAATTTGATGATCTGTCTATGGTAGAGCTGGAGTTTTCCGGTTTGCAATATATGAGCCTTAATCCTGTTGACCCGACTTACACCTGCGAGATACTCGGTTCAACTATGTTTGAAAAGAACGGATTTATATATTGGTGTGACGATGATAGTATTGATGCTGCTTCGATCGAGAATTACGACGGCACGCTGATATGCGCTGAGAAATTGAGATGGCGGCCGGTTGAAGGTCATATGGGGAAAGATAATTACTTTATTGTGAACGAGTAATCGGCGTTGTTATATACTTGATTTTGTTTGTGTTCAATGCTGTAAAAAATAAAACCAAATGAAAACTATAATAAACAATCCTCGAAAATCGACTTGCGGTTTTCGGGGATTCTTTTTTCGTTTGTGTGAAAACATCAAATGATTTAGTTGAATTATACGAAGAATTATGCTACTATTATTTCGTAAAATTATCAAAGGGAGTATCTTATGCCTAATACAAAACCGGCTGAAATGATATAATATAAAACATTCGGAATGTAACGGAGGTGCAAATATGGAAAATTCTGTGATGATCAGGGAAGAACGCATATCCTCGGATGAATATATTGATTTTCTGAAAAGAACAGATTTAGGCTCACAATATCCGAAAGAACGCTTTGAAGAACAGATATCAAAACTGGTTGACAATGTTTCTATAAGCCTTGTTGCAAGAAATGAAAATAATTTAGTTGTCGGTGTGCTGTTTGGATTGACAGATTTTGCGTATTGGCTTTATATAACGGATCTGGGCGTTGACAGAGAATACGAACGGCAAGGTATAGGAAAACGGCTGATGAAAACCGCACATGAATTAGCGGGAGGAGAAGAGGACATAGCTGTTTATCTGATCGCAAACGAAAACGCGGTGCCTTTTTATGAAAAGCTCGGAATGAAAAAAGCAGATGATGTAATGCAGTACAACCATATTGAATGGACAGAGTTTACAGTACGTTAGCTAACAAAATAACAGGCAGCATTATGTTGCCTGCTTTTATTCCCTGAAACGAATCACAGCCGCCCCAAAAAGAGGCGGCTGTCTTTGTGCGGTTAAATCAGTTTTCTTTTTGTATTAACAGGTTTTGAGCTGTTTATGATCGAGAGCTGTTTGCATTTTAGCAGCTCCTGTCTGCCCTTTTCATTTCTGGTATATACTACGTGAAAATCCTTTGCTGTTTTGTTGAGTATCGAAGCAAGATATTCTGCGTTTTCCTTTTTGTTTCCTACAGCCGAGGGGCAGGCAAAGCTTGTTATTCCGTTGTTGCCCTTGCAAATCAAATATCTCGGATTATCGATAGGTGAAAGCATTTCGGCAATCGCTTTTTTAAATGTATCCTGTTCCTGGGTGGTGGCGTTTTCAAGCGCGGCGGTTAAATACGAGGTATCCTGAAAGCAAACGGGGAAGCAGTTTCGGGACTGAATCGCGCCTGTTTTCTTAAGAGTTTCACAAACCGCGTTAGCGGCTATTTTTATATTCCCGAGCGCCGAACCCATTTCGTTCGCTTTTTTAAGTTTTACCGCAAAAACAGGGAAGCCTATCGAGGCGGTAACAGCCGAAAGCGTTAACCTTAACCACAGCGGCAAAAACAGAAGAATATTTATAAAAACCAAAATAAGCAGAGTTACAACAAGCGTCTTAACTGCCGAGCCCGCGCTTTTGTCTGAGAAAACAAGAGGTATAGACTCGGTTTCCGTTGTATCAACGATCTGCGGCGAGCTTCCGGCGGCGTTAAACGAAGCGTTCCAGCGCTGTTTCATGGTTTCTCTGTCGGCGGCGAGAGCGTACATCTCGCGGTTTATGCGTTCAAGTCCCTGCTCGTCAAACGGCGGTTTGATCACGTCAAGGCGGTCTGTTCCGCTTTCAATAACGTTGCTGTGGTACGCAGGCGCCAGGAAGGTATCAAACCTGCGTTTTACCGTGAGGTAATCTGCTCCCGTAAGCTCATTTGAGTAGTCTTCGTCGCGGTCAAGAGTAACCAGATGGAAAATGTTTGAAGCTTTTTCGGGGTCGTTTTTGTCGGTCCTTATCGCGCGTCCGCGCATTTGGTTTGACAGCATAAAGCTTCCGACAAAGCTTGCCAGAATCAGCGAGTTGATGCACGGCGAATCCCAACCCTCGCCGAGCAGGGATTTTGTACCGATGAGCACTCTGAAAATACCCTGAGCAAAAGCTTCGGTAACAAGCGCGACCTTGTTTTTGTTTGAGCCGGAAATGTTGACTTTGCAATAATTTTTGTCGGCGGTAGGGGAGGAGGTAAAGCTGATCTCTAAGTTATCCGCGATCCTCTTAGCGGCTTCAAGAGCTTTTTCTGGAAGAATAACGCCTGCTCCGGTAAGCACAGCCAGATCCGGGATACCGCTTCTGCGCAAATGCTCAAAAATCTGCACCGCGCCCATTGAGGTGATAGGGTCGCTTCCTCCGATTGCGTTCATATGCGCCTGTCCGATAAAGTCGGTTAGCACTAACATTCTGAGCTTATCGCCGAGGTTTTTCTCCTCGGCTACGGCAATATCAGCTATGCTTTTAAGCTTGCCCATTGAGGAAACAAGTGTTTTCTCCGCAAGCTCGGTATCGCTGAAATTGACCCTTCCTCTGTGAATAAGCGAGGCGTTTTTCAGCTTGTATTCAAGCGCGCCGCTTACTCCGCCGAATTCCTTTTGATTGCTTACGATCAGCTGGCACACAGCTTCGAGCTCAGCTTGCGAAACGCCGTTATTAATTTTAGGCTTGATTTTCAGCGGGAGCCTTGGAGCAAGCTCGGGTTTTTGCTGCTTTGCAAGAGTGATAAGCGTTGTAAAAGCGTCATAGTTTTCGTACAGAAAATCGCTTTCGGCTCCGTTTTTAGAGAAAAACTCCTCTGCCGCCTCAGCAAAAAACTGTGTTTGCGGCAGTCCGCTAATCACCTGAGCCGCTTTTTTTCGGCGTTCCGTAAGCAGCTTTTGTTCCTCGTCGGTGGGGTAGCTGAAAATAATATAGTCCTGATGCGGACAAAGTGTTTTTTGAGCGACCAAATGCGGCACAAAGATCTCCTCGTCAATATCTCCGCAAAGGGTATGATATGCTTTCCATTCGGCAGGAGTGCTGTCATACGGCGGAGTTGCCGTAAGAGAGATCATCGTAAGCTTTTTGCCGAGAGCTTCAATAAAAGCTTCAAGCGAGCGCTGCCATTCGCTTCTTAAATGGTGCGCCTCGTCAAGACATATTGTTGTAATACCTGCCCTTTTAACGGTTTCAATCAAATCAAAGCCCGTAAAATCGGCGGTCTCCGAGCCTTCCTCACTTTCCTCGGCAGAGTTTAGCTTTTGCTTGTTCCAAGCCGCGTACAGCGCCTGATATGTAACCGAGGTAATAAGCCCGGGCTGCTTTAAGTCGTACGAAATATAGCCGTCTTCACTCTCGCCGTCAGGCAAAAACCCGGAGCAAAATCTTTCGCCCCATTGTTGTCTGATAGTTACAGAAGGGGACAGCACGATCGCGGGAGAGTTAAGACCTCTGATAAGCTCAAGTCCCAAAATAGTTTTGCCGCTACCCGGCGCCGCGACGATATGGATTTTTCCGTCTCTAAGGTGCGTATTCGCGTTTTGCAGAACGCGCGCCTGATAATCGCGAAAGGTTCCTTTAAATTTTATCTTTGAAAAGTCTTTCATAAAAAACTCCAAATAAGTATTTGTCTTAGTATACCATAAAACGAGCAATACATCAATAAAGAAAACCGTTTTCCGCCTGATCGCATGGATTCTTCCGTCTAAATTAATTGACGCTTTTGATAACATATGTTATAATATTACTAAATTTATCTAATTAGAAACAAGATTTTGAATGTTCTATATGAAGCCATAATGAAAGCGAATCAAAAAATGGAATCAAAATACGATGCAAAAAAAGAAGACGGCAAAGTGCTCTCCCGGCTTTTAGAGAGTCCTGCCGATACAGGGTTGATCAGGGCTATATATACAAGACGTCCTGACGCCTATGAATCATATATGAAAGAAAGCGGAGAGCCGCGCGTGTTCGCCTTTAGGGATGATGGTAAAATCATCGCCACGTGTGCCGAGATCACTCGCGAATTATATGTCGGCGGTGAGGTAAGGCGTTCGGGATATATTTGCGGCTTAAAAAGAGATCCCGATCATAAGGGGTATATCAGGGCAGGTTCGGATTTTTTCGATACACTGTTGCAGCCCGATATAGATTTTTATTATTGTACAGTTGTTACCGAAAACAAAAAAGCAGGTCAGATTTTTAATAAGAAAAGAAAACAGATATCCTTTGAGCTGATTTCATCATGCACAACATATATCATGAATCCAAAGGTGAAAATAAAAGAAAACAGTAATCAATACGTTTTCAGGCAGGCGACAGAGGGCGACAGTGCGGCTGTTCTTGAATTTCTGAACAGGGAAGGAAGAAAAAAGGATCTGTTTCCGGTTATAAGAGCCTTCGATGATTACTATGATCTGAGTATCGAGAACTTTTATATCCTGCTTGACGGTAATGAGATCGTAGCCTGCGCCGCCTTGTGGGATGTGTCTTCCTACAAGCAATATACGGTCATGGAGTATAAAGGGATAACGAAGCTTGCGCGCAGACTGAATTTCCTGCTGTCTTTGCTGGGATACGTTAAACTGCCAAAAGAGAATGAACCGTTAAAGTTTCCGATGATTTCGTTCTTTTTAAGTAAGGATGATAATGAAGAGTATTACAAAATATTCTTTAGCAGAATTAAGGATGAGATAAAAAAATCCTATCGGATATTTGTTTTCACACTTCCCAAAAACCATTTTGCCGTTCCGTTGCTTAAAAAGCTTCCGAAGATATCATTGGACTCCGATATATATAGAGTTAGATTCTCCGCACAAAAGGATAAAGTGTCTATTGATCCGGACAATATCTTTACCGAAAGCGCGCTCTTATAGCTGTTTTCGGCGGTTGATGGGTATATATGTCGCTGCGTTATGAAAGGAGACAAAATGAAAAAGTCTGCCTTAGCCGTTGTGTTTTTGCTTGCGCTGTTGTTATTGTGCAGTTGTAAGAAAGGGGAGCAGAGCAATATGGAACTATCAGATAATAAAACGGTAACTTTTGTAAACAGAGTAAATGAGACGGATCTATGGATATTGCCCAAGACGGAAAAGAACCTAAAAACCACCGTTTGGGGGACAGCTGCCGCGTCGAAGGTCAAGACGGGCGAAAGCCGTCAGGTTCCGCTATGCGATCCGGGTGACGGCGGTCTTTATCTTATAAGAATGATCGATACCGATAGCTTCTATTATTCCGCAAACGATGTTGCTCTTGAAGCCGGCTGGACAATTGAGATCAAACAAAACGATACGCACCAAGTTACGGCTGAGGTCAAAGACGAAAACGGTGCTTTAAAGAAAACATACGAGGTGTTTTCTGCAAGACTGTAGATAAAAGGGCACCTCTAAAAATATATAGCTGCCCATATGCACCAATCTTTCACAGCAACTTCTTGCCAAGATATAAGATTAATCGTAATATTATTATAAGAAGCAGCGTTGTATCATGCGGCGTTGCAAGATGATTTTTGACAGGTGATAGATGGATGAATACAAGTGAAGCAACAAGCAGAAATATAATCGCGGTTCCCTTTGCGTTTGATGAAAAAATGAACACCGGCGCAAATATTCAAAAAGAAACCGCGTTCAAGGCATATTTACAGGGCATTTGCGTAGCGGCTGCGTCCGCCAAAGCTCACAATCCGCAATGCACTGTGGCGGTCATAACAAACCTGAGCGAAGACATGATCCCGAAAGAGTATCGCGAGGCTTTGCGTTTGCACAGAGTTGAAATAATAATTAAGCCGTATGACAGGTTCCGTTTTCCCGCTGACTATAAGTGGTCACTGGCTTTTTATAAGATATGTGCGCTTTCTTACCTTATAGAGACGAACTACGACAATATCTGTTATTTTGACGCGGACGTTTTTGTTCAGGGCTCGCTGGATAATGCTTGGAAGGATAGCAGCAACAATCTGCTGCTGTTCGACACAAAGCACGGCAAAAAGCCGGTTGAGGATCCGTTTGCCAAGGAGATCAAAGACTTCCTTAAGGTGGACAACACCGACGGCTTCAAGCATTACGGCGGAGAGTTCTTTATGGCTAACAATGCCGACGCAAAGCAGTTTGTCGCTTATGCGCAGGACGTATATAAAAGGATGATCGACAGCGGTTTCCGCACGGTAAGGGGAGACGAGTTTATTCTCTGCTTAGCCGGTAAACAAATGGAAGAGCGGATACAATACGCAGGAGATTATATCAGACGCTACTGGACAAGCTATAACTACCGCATGATAAACGATACATATAAGACGGTCGCCATCCTCCATTTGCCGGATGAAAAGATGTTCGGACTGCCGTATCTGTATGAAAAATACATCAAATCCGGTCAGATGCCGGAGGCTTCCGTGGTTTGGAAAAAGTGCCGTCTCACCGGCATGCCCTTTGGCGATAAGCTGAGGAAGCTGCGCACAGATTTGATGAAACGCAAATAACAAACAGGACAGACATTCACAACCGTGAGCGTCTGTCCTTGTTTTAACGCTTTTTCTTTTTAGGCGCGGGAAGCTCCGGTTCCATTGCGCGGAACAGCTCCGCCAAAAAAACGCGATCCTCCATGTTTTCCACTAAGATCATAGGTTTTGCGCCCTCGTATGGTAATTCCATAGGCGCGTCGGGCATTAGCTCCTTGGCGGCTTTGACGGGTTTTACTAAAAATCTGTTGTCATAAATTCCACCGATAACTTTTCCCTTGTAGTATATTATAAACTCACCCATCATAGCACGTGTGGCTATATCGTCAAGCTCGGAGAGCTGTTCTAAAACATAATCCAAATACTCCTTTGAGGAAGCCATAGTTTTTTCACTACCTTTCTATTGCGTGCCAACAGCATTTTTGTTGCCTAAAGTATAGCATACTTCGGAAGTCCTGTCTATCTGTTTTGAAAAAACCGGAAAAATGCGGTTGCGCCCCGGCTCGATTTGTGGTAATATATTTAAGACAGCACCGCATTATCTGCACACCTTTCTTGTGCGGTATTACATGAAGATATGGGGGATGTTCCGTGAAAAAGGCACTGGCGCTTATTATGGCTATTGTTTTGGTATTTTCACTCGCGGCGTGTAAGGGGAAACAAAAAAGCGGAGAAGAGATGGTCGAGACACTCGCGGAGTCTTCCGGAGTTAACTGGAAGGCGCTGCCGAGAGAATACACTTACGGCGACACGATAACTGTTAACGATTCGACCGGATTCAAGCTTGACGCGCTCAAGCTTAAGGGTCACCTGCACGACTACGATGACAAGGAGGTCCCCTTTTCAAAGGATCTGCAGGGCTTGAATCACGACTTTTATCTGAACGAATCCATACGGTTTTATTACCAAACAAATTACAAGATCGCGATGAACCCGGGCAAGCTTCAAATCGTAGCGGTGCCTCACCGTGAACTGCGTAATTATGAACATACGGAATGCAGCGAGCTTATAAGCGAAGCCGAAAAAAAGGGCTTTGTTATAGATATTACAAGCATCAGCGAGGACGAAAAGAACATGGGCTTTGTCGGCGAGAATTATGTTGACGTACACCAGCCGGCAGGCGAGTACGATATTCTGTTTTTCAACGACAAGATCCTCTGCTACTACCTGGTAGTGATGATCACCGCTGAGCTTGTGGAGTAAAACTGACAGAAAAGAAGGCAACAGCATGATTTATAACAATGTACTTGAAGCGGTGGGACAAACTCCGCTGATTAGATTGAACCGCATGGTGGACGAGGACAGCGCGGATATTTTGGTCAAATTTGAGGCGCTTAACGTGGGCGGCTCCATCAAAACGCGCACAGCGCTTAACATGATAACACAGGCAGAAAAACAAGGGCTCATTCACGAGGACACCATAATCGTAGAGCCGACAAGCGGAAATCAGGGCATAGGACTTGCTCTGGTAGGCGCGGTCAAGGGCTACCGCACCATCATCATCATGCCCGATTCCGTCAGTGAGGAGCGCCGCAAGCTGATTCGTCACTACGGCGCTGAGGTAAAGCTGATACACGACGCCGGCGACATCGGAGCGTGTATCGACGAGTGCCTGAAAATGGCGCTGAAAATGAAAGAAAAGGACAGCCGCGTATTTGTTCCGCAGCAGTTTGAGAACATCAACAATGTTAAGGCGCATAAAAAATACACCGCTCTTGAAATTATGCAGCAGTGCGCCGATCCTATCGACGGCTTTTGCTCAGGCATAGGTACGGGCGGCACCATTACGGGTATCGGCGAGGTGCTTAAGGCGCAGTATCCCGATATAGAGATCTGGGCGGTCGAGCCGGAAAACGCCGCTATCTTAGCCGGCGGTACTATAGGCACCCACCTGCAGATGGGTATCGGCGACGGCATTATCCCTGATATCCTCAACAGGAATATCTACGATGAAATATATGTCGTCACCGACGAGGAAGCGCTCAACACCGCCAAGCGCTTAGCGCGTGAGGAAGGTTTGATGTGCGGCATCTCCAGCGGTACCAACGTGGCGGCAGCGCTAAAGCTCGCCAAAAAGCTCGGCAAGGGCAAAACAGTGGTCACCGTCCTTCCCGACACCGCCGAGCGTTATTTCTCAACACCTTTGTTTGAAGAATAAAATTTTTTAAATTGTTTAAACTTTTTCCCCATCTGTTCCGTCTGTATGGTAGAAAGCAAAAACCATTTAACCCGAAAGGAGATCTATCATGGCGATGAATGAACAGACCATAATGCTGGTCAATCGTGCAAAAGCCGGAGATGAGAGGAGTTTTTCTCAGCTTTATTACGAGTATTACCAAAAGGTTTATGCCCTTGCGCTGCAAACCGTTAAAAATCCCGCAGACGCGGAAGATGTTTTGCAGATGACTTTTATAAAGGCTTGGAAAAATCTGGGCAGCCTTCAAAACCCGGCTGCATTCAACACGTGGATACAGCGTATTACCCTAAACGAGTGTACCGACCTTTTGCGCAAACGTAATCCGGCAATTTCCATTGATCAGTCCGACGGCGACGACGTGCCTATGATCGAAATAGAATCCGACTTGGCGCTGCCCGCGGTTTATGCCGAGCAAGAGGATCTGAGCGCTCGTTTGCGCCGGATCATTTTCAGTCTGAGCGACGTACAGCGTCAGACTATCACCCTGTTTTATTTTGAGGGGCTTAAGATTCCCGAGATCGCCGAGGTGATGGACTGCAACGAAAACACGGTCAAAAGCCGTCTGTACCTTGCGCGCAAGTCCATTAAAACCGAAATCGAGGAGCAGGAGCGCAAAACAGGAACCAAGTTCTACGCCGTTCCGCTGTTGCCCTTTGGCAAGATATTTACCGACCAGATGCGGCGCAACGCCCTTTCACCCTCACGTGCAGCGTACCTTTATTCAAATGTCCATAAGGCGCTGTTTGCCGGCGCGGCGGCAGGCGGCGGTACAGGCGCGGCGGTTGCCGGCACAGCGGCTGCTGTCGGAATGACAACGGGCATGAAGGTGCTGCTTGGTACGCTTATCGGAGTGACCGTTTTCAGTGTGATAGTATCGGGCTTTGCCATAGCCGGGATCGTCAATAAGGCTAACAAAGACAGTCAGCCAACAACCGTAGCTTCTTCCGCAACGGTCACAGTCGCAACAACGGCTCCGATCAGTGATACGACCGAGGCAGCCACCACCGCAACACAGCCTCCCGAACCGACAACCGAGGAACCGACAGAAGAACCGACGGAGGAGCCTACGACCGTGGATATCGCGTCCGTTGTGTTTGGAGAGATGGATGGTAAACATTATATGGCAAGAGGCGGTGGTTACGGTGTGGACGGCTTTGACGTCAACGCTGACGGCAGCTTTCAATATGGCCACAGAAGCGGCAATACGCCGATGGAATACGATACAGGCAGCTTTACCGGACTGAGCAAGCAAAGCGATATTTGCTATCAATGCACCATTCAAAGCAGTTATGCATACATAAACGGCAAAACCGCGCGGATCTATTCACCGGATACGTCGCTTGATGATCTTCCGGATAATGACGCAAAGCAATTGATAAACCATTTGATGGTAGGATTCGGCGACAGAACAAAAGCCGAGCAAACGTTAAACGATCCAATCGGGTACTATTTTATTATAGTAGACGACAGTGGGGTCGCATATATCGATACTACAAATTAACACAACAAAACGACGAAAAGTAAAAGCGCACGCAAGGTTATGCGTGCGCTTTTAACAAGTAGGAAGAAAAATATATGATTTCTTATTATTTAATAATCAGATAACGGATTTAAGATATGCCGTTATCTCGGCTTCGGTAGCCATAGCCATTACCTTTTCGGCGACAGCGTCAGCCTCAGCCTTTGTCCACTTGGCTATGTTTTTGCGTACTTTGAGCACAGAGGGCGCGGATACGCTGAATTCGGTAAGCCCGAATGAGATCAGCAGCGGTATCATCATGGGATTTGCCGCGGCCTCGCCGCACATGCCTACGTCAATACCTTTGGCGCGGGCGCATTTTATTATGCGGCGGATCATGCGCAAAACGCTGGGCTGCAGGGGAGAGTAGAGGTAGCCTACGTCGCTGTTGCCGCGGTCAGCCGCCATGGTGTAGCCGGTCAGGTCGTTGGTGCCGATGCTGAAGAAGTCAGCTTCCTCGGCAAGCAGATCGGCGATCACGCCTGAAGCGGCGGTTTCGGTCATAACCCCAACCTTGATATTCTCATCATAAGCAATGCCGGACGCTTTCAGGTCAGCTTTTGCTTCCTCAACAAGCGCCTTGCCCTCGCGCAACTCTTCCACCGCGGTGATCAGCGGGAACATGATGCGGATGTCGCCGAACGCGCTGGCACGCAGGATCGCCTTGATCTGGCTTTTGAACATGTCGCGGTTTTTAAGACAATAGCGGATAGCGCGGAAGCCCATGAATGGGTTTTCCTCCTTGGCAAGTCCGAGGTAGGGGATCTCCTTATCGCCGCCGATGTCCAGTGTGCGGATGATAACGGGCTTGCCCTTCATGATAAGGCTCGCCTGCTTGTATGCTTCAAACTGCTCATCCTCTGTGGGGAGAGAGTTTCTGTCCATAAACAGAAACTCGGTGCGGAACAGACCAACGCCCTCGCCGTCGGCGTCCATAGCCTTGGTAGCGTCCTTGGGGGTGCCGATGTTGCAGAACAGCTCATATTCAGTTCCGTCGGCGTCGGCGGTCGCCTTGCCGCGGTAGTTCTCCAGTTCGCGGCGCTCGCGCAGGAATGATTCGCGCTTTGCCGTGTATTCCGTGATCTCATCCTCTGAGGGAGCGGTTACAACATCGCCCTCGGAGCCGTCAACAATTACCTGTTCGCCGCTCGAAAGCTGCGAAACCGCGCCGGGTACGCTAAGTACCGCGGGGATCTCGAGAGCGCGCGCCAGAATAGCGGAGTGGCTGGTCTGGCTGCCGGTTTCGGTGATGATGCCTACGATGTTTTCTTTTTTGATGCCTGCCGTCATGGAGGGGGTGAGTTCCTTGACGACTATAACGGTGCCTGCGGGGGCGTCGCTGATTTTGACTTCGCTTACGCCCAGCAGGATAGCGAGCAGACCGTCGCGGATGTCCTTGACGTCGGTTGCCCTTTGCATGGTCAAATCGTCGCCCGTGGCCGAGAACATGTCGATGAACATTTTGCATACTTGCTCAACGGCTGCTTCTGCGCACTGATGAGCTTTGATTATGTTTTCAATCTCGCCGCCCATGAACGGGTCGCGGATGATCGCGATGTGTCCCATCATGATTTCGGCTTCTTTTGCGCCTGCCGACTCCTTTAAAGCGTCAGCCTGCGCCATGGTGTTGTCGCAGAATGTATCTACCGCGCTGCGGTAGCGTTCCAGTTCTGCGTCAACGTCGGTAATCTCCTTTGGCGTGTATTCGAGGCTCTGCTCTACTACCAGCATTACTCTGCCGATACCATAGCCCTCGGACGCGCCGATACCCTTTAGCATGTTAATCACCTCTGATAATAAGGAATATAGGGAGACGGCAGCCGCCTCCCTTAGTGTTGTTTGAACTAAAGCTTTATGCTTATAACGAACACCCGTAGGGAACGGTCTTGACCGTTCCGTGGTTGAAATCCAAACGATTAGTTCTCATCCTCGGTTCGGTTAAGACCGAACCCTACAAGACGTTCATATAGGTTTAAGCGAAACAGCGGATTGACCGCAGGGGCACCCTGCTCACTCGCCGAGACCGCTCTCGATCATCTGGACAGCTTCTGCCAGAGCTTCGTTC
>CAMHCD010000045.1 GCA_946183545.1 uncultured Clostridia bacterium | reverse complement strand
GGTCGGCGTTTTGCAGGGCATGCCAGAAAGCTCACAGATGTCTTTGTTTTAGGAGGTATACTTTTGAAGAATCTGTTAACCATGAAAAACATTCTCATCGCCATTGCGTTCACGGTGTTTCTGTTGCTGCTGAAGGATAACCTCAGTGTGCTGCTCCTCATTGGCGGAGCTATACTGGCGATACTTACTCCGTTTTTTATCGGATTTTTGTTTGCCTATATCCTTAACTTCCCGTACAAGCTGCTTCATGACAGGGCGTTTGCAAAGATGGGCACTAAGCATAAATTTCTGCTAGGCTTTAAAAAGCCGCTTGCGATCATCATTACCTATTTAGGCGCGACCGCCATAGTTGTAGGACTGATCATCACCGTGGTGCCGCAGCTGGCAGCTAACCTGGCTACTCTTGTTAAAAACGCCCCCAAGTACGGCCAGACCTTCTACAAGTATTATCAGGATGTGGTCAACTGGATAAACAGCACATTCAACTCAGAGATACCCATCAGCTTCACTCAGGAAGAGATGATAGGCGCTGTATTCAAATTCTTTACGGGTAAGGAAACCGTAAATGTCGCCGATATCTCCAAGACGGTTTTTGACAGTCTGCCTGCTTTCTTCGACAACTTCTTCGGCTTCCTGTCATCAGCTACCACGGGAATTTACAACTTCATCATGGGCGTTGTTATCTCCGTTTATTTCCTGGCGTTCAAGGACAGCCTCTGCTTACAGATGAAAAAGCTCGCTGTTGCGTTCCTTCCGATCAAGGTTTTGCCTAAGCTGTACGAGATAGTAGATATCACCGATACCAAATGCGGTCGTTATTTGGTCGGAGATCTGCTTGTATCCGCGCTTTACGGCATCGTAATGTTTGTGTTCCTGTCTATCTTCGGTGTGCCTTACGCACCCTTGATCGCGGTTATCTGCGGCGTATGCAACATCATCCCGTTCTTCGGCCCGTGGATAGGCGGTATTCCCAGTGCGTTTATCCTTGCACTGATCAGTCCGCAGGCACTTATTACTTTCATTATCATAGATTTTGTCCTGCAGCAGTTAGATGCAAATATCGCACGTCCGAAGATCATCGGCAACCATGTCGGACTTTCCAGCTTCTGGGTACTGTTCAGCGTATTGATAGGAGGCGCGCTGTTCAACGTGATCGGTTTTATTTTGGGTACTCCGATCTACGCGGTTATCTATACCCTTATCGGAAAGCGCGTTCGCAACAACTTAGAAGAAAAGGGCAAGCTCGGTAAGGAAGCTTTAGATTTCCAGGTGCTCAGATATGCCGAAATCGCCGCTGAGCAGAAGAAGCTCCGCGAGGAAAAGGAAATTGAGCAGCTAAATAAACTGAAAAAGATGATCCATTTTAACGTCGGCGAGAAGAGCGAAGAAGAGGAACTCGAAGAAACCGAGGAAAATTCAAATGAGAGAACCTTCGTAGAAATCACCGAGGACAATAAAAAGTAAGAATAGTGCATTATTGTGTTCAAACCGCACAACATTTGCTTTGTTGTGCGGTATTCCCTTGACAGGAGAGTTTTGTTATGGTAGTATATTACCATATTAGCGCACTAAAGTGTTTTGAGAGGATATTATGAAAAAGTATACAAAGATAACCCCGGAGGGCACAAAAGACTTTTTGTTTGCCGAAAGCTCCGCAATGGACGACGTTTGCGGCAAGATAGAAAAAGTGTTTAAGACTCGCTGCTTTAAAAAGGTAATTACCCCTGCCATTGAGTTTTACGATGTGTTTGCGCTGCCGTGCAGCGGCATCGAGCAGGAGGCTATGTTTAAAACGGTGGATAATAAGGGAAGACTTTTGGTTGTCCGTCCCGATTCCACCCTGCCTATAGCGCGCATGGTTTCTTCCAGACTTAAAAACAGCCTTATGCCTGTTCGCCTGTATTACAAGCAGGCGGTATACCGCAACCACCCGACGCTCACCGGCAGAACAAGCGAGAATATGCAGATGGGTGTAGAGCTTTTGGGCGTAAAAGGCATCCGCGCGGACTTAGAGGTTATTACCACCGCAGTTTGCGCCATTTCCGCGGTTGCCAATGACTTCCGCATAGAGCTCGGACACGCCGAGGTGTTTGACGCGCTCTCGGATAATCTGGACATTGACGCTGATTATAAGGAAAAGATCCGCGTTTCCATTGAGGGAAAGAACTACTCTGCTCTTAATAATCTGCTCGATAAGCTTACCCCCTGCAAGGCTGTCAGCGCTATCCGCAGCCTGCCGTCGCTGTTTGGCGGCGAAGAGGTGTTTGAAAAAGCGCGTGCCGTATGTGAAGGCACTAAGGCGATCGAAGCGCTGGAGTACTTACATAAGATATACAACAACCTTGTTCCGCTCGGTTTGGGCGACAAACTTATCGTTGATCTGGGCTTGGTTCAGCGTAACGATTACTACACAGGTATTGTCTTTTCTGGCTATATAAGCGGCATAGGCGACGCCGTTATCTCAGGCGGCAGATACGATGATCTGCTCGGAGAATTCGATTTACCCGCAAGTGCCGCCGGCTTTGCCATTGATACCGACGCGGTCACATTGAAGAGACTTTCCGACAACAGCGTCAGCTATTCCGATAACCCGGATGTATTGGTATACGCGCATGACGGCAAAGAGATGGATGCTATCCACACAGTAACTCAACTGAATGAACAGGGTGTAAAGGCGCAGTTCAGCGTGCTGCCCACCTTGGAGGAAACAAAGGCTTTTGCCGCCGAGCGCGGTATTGCCGAAGTAAAAGAAGTTTAGAAGGAAGATATATGAAACCGATTCGTATCGCTCTTACAAAGGGCAGACTTGAAAAATCAACAGTAGAGCTGTTTGAGAAAATCGGCTACAACTGTGACGCAATCAAAAACAAAGGAAGAAAGCTTATTTTGCCGGTCGGCGACAATGATTTTGAAGTCGTTCTGGCAAAGGCAGCGGATGTAATTACATACGTAGAGCACGGAGTGTGCGAGTTAGGCGTTGTCGGCAAGGATACTATCTTGGAAAACGGTACGTCGTTTTACGAGCTGCTCGATCTGGGCTTTGGAAAATGCCGCTTTGCGCTGGCTGTAAAAAAAGGAACGGACTTTTACGGCGGCTACAATACAAAAACCATCGCTACAAAATACCCCAACGTTACCCGCGCGTTTTTTGATGACAAAAACATGGATGTGCGCATTATCAAAATAGAAGGCTCGGTAGAGCTGGCTCCGCTTGTCGGACTTGCCGACGGTATCGTTGATATTGTAGAAACCGGCTCAACGCTAAAGGCAAACGGATTAGAGGTCATCGAGACTGTTACCGATATTTCCGCAAGACTTATCGCCAACACCGCAAGCCTGAAGCTGCGCAAGCAGGAGATCGAAGCATTACAAAAGAAATTGGAGGCTGTAACACAATGATCACAACTGTAACAGCAGACGGAAAGAAAGAATATGAGTTTATTGAGCTCTTAAAGCAGAGAGCGCAGAATTCCGATAAGAACGTCATTCCCACCGTGCAGGCTATCCTCGACAATGTTCGTCAAAACGGCGACGAGGCTGTTCGCGAGTACACCATCCGCTTTGACGGCACGGCGCCGGAACAGACCGAAGTAAGCGCCGACGCTATCGACGCGCTGATGGCGCAGTGCGATCCTGCGTTTTTGGATACCTTACAGAAGGCTGCGGCGAATATCGCCGATTTCCACCGCCGTCAGTTACAGCAAAGCTGGCTGACCACCAAGGACAACGGCGTCATCATGGGGCAGAGGGTGCGCGGCTTAAAGCGCGTAGGCATTTATGTTCCGGGCGGCACCGCTGCTTTGTCGTCATCTGTACTGATGAACGCTATCCCTGCAAAAATTGCAGGCGTGGAGGAGCTGATCATGGCTACTCCGCCTCGCAAGGACGGTACGCCTAACCCCGACATCGTTGCCGCTGCCAAAATCGCCGGCGTTGACCGCATTTTCCTTATGGGCGGCGCTCAGGCTATAGCGGCTCTTGCATACGGTACCGCAACCGTTCCCAAGGTCGATAAGATTGTGGGTCCCGGCAATATCTTCGTAGCCACCGCAAAAAAGCTGCTGTACGGCACAGTTGATATAGATATGATCGCGGGTCCCAGTGAGATCCTCGTTTTGGCTGATAAGACCGCTGACCCCAAGTTCCTTGCCGCCGACCTCATGAGTCAGGCTGAACACGACAAGCTTGCCTCATCCGTTCTACTGACGGATTGCGCAGAGCTTGCCGACAGAACCAAAGAGGAGCTTGACCGTCAGATGCAGACGCTGAGCCGCAGGGATATTATAGCTTCATCGCTCGAAAACTTTGGCGCGATCATCGTATGCAGCGATATGACTCAGGCTGTGGAGTTTGCCAACGAGCTTGCTCCCGAGCACTTGGAGGTATGCTGTGCAAATCCGATGGAGTACGTAGGCAAGCTCGATAACGCCGGCTCTGTTTTCCTCGGCAATTACAGCCCGGAGCCGCTCGGCGATTACTTTGCAGGCCCCAACCACGTTTTGCCAACAAGCGGTACGGCAAGGTTCTTTTCACCGCTTTCCGTTGACAGCTTTGTCAAAAAATCAAGCTTTATTTACTATACCGAGGACGCGCTCCGTGCGGATGCGCAGGACGTTATCCGTTTTGCCGAGACCGAGGGGTTGACAGCTCACGCAAATTCCGTAAAGGTGCGTTTTGACCTCGACTGAGGAAATACATATGAGTTATACATTGAACCGAAAAATAAAAGAGCTGACGCCGTATGAGCCTATAAGCGGCACCTATAACATACGGCTTGACGCAAACGAATGCCCCGACACTTTGCCGCCTGAAATTCAGCAGCAAATTGCCGAGGCTATGCAAAAAATCTCCTATAACCGTTATCCCGATCCGCTTGCAACAAAGCTTGTTAATTCTTTTGCGGAATTTTACAATATCAAGCCGGAATGGGTAACGGCAGGCAACGGCTCAGACGAACTGATCTTTCTGATCGAGTCCGCCTTCTTGGAAAAGGGCGACAGGATGCTGGTTGTTTCTCCCGATTTTTCCATGTATCAGTTCTATTCCTCTATTTGTGAGGTTGAGTGCGATACATTTTTTAAGGACGACAGTTTTAACATTGACGTTGACGCGCTTCTGAAAAAAATCAAGGATGACAACATAAAACTGCTGCTGTTTTCAAACCCCTGTAACCCGACAGGCGGCGGCATTACCGCGGAGCAGGCAAGAAAGCTCGTAAACGGTACGGACGCTCTCGTTATTTTGGACGAGGCGTATATGGATTTTTGGGACGAGAGTCTTATTGAGGAGACCGCCGACCACGATAATCTTATTATTTTCCGCACGGCTTCCAAGGCTATCGGCTGCGCAGCGCTGCGTTTGGGCTTTGCGGTAGCCAATCCGGTTATTTCCCGGGCAATAAAGGCGGTAAAATCTCCGTACAATGTAAACAGTATTTCACAGGCGGTCGGCGAAGTCGTCTATAAAAACAAAGAATATTTACATAAAAGAAAAATAACTATTGTAAAAAGCCGCGAAAAGCTGTATAATGAATTATCAGCGATCGCCGCCGAACAGTCGGATATGACAGTTTATCAGAGTGTGGCTAACTTTGTATTTGTAAAAACCCCGGACGCCGCGGTTATTTGGGAGTATTTAAAACAACAGTCTATTGTTGTCCGGCTGATGGGTACTTACCTGCGGATCACCGCCGGTACCGAATACGAAGTGGAGCAGACTGTCGGCGCGATAAAGCAATTCTATAAGAGGTGATAGCATGAGAAGCGCTCAGTTGAAACGCACCACAAAGGAGACCGATATCCGCCTGTCGCTTGATTTGGACGGCGGAGCGGTAAGCATAGACACCGGAGTCGGTTTTTTTGACCACATGCTCAATTCCTTTGCCACTCACGGCGGCTTTGGGCTGGAGGTAACTGTTAAGGGCGATTTGAACGTTGACGAGCACCACACTGTTGAAGACACCGGAATAGTGCTTGGCAAAGCGCTTGCACAGGCGTTAGGTGATAAAAGCTCTATTGAACGCTTCGGCAGCTTTTATGTACCGATGGACGAGGCTCTTGCTTTTGCGTCGGTTGATGTAAGCGGCAGACCGTTTTTGGTGTTTGATGCGGACTTTCCTCAGGAACGCTGCGGCGATTACAACTGTGCCATGACTGTAGAGTTTATGCGCGCCATGGCGTTCAACGCAGGGATCACTCTGCATCTGAAATCGCTGTACGGCGATAACTCCCACCACATCACAGAGGCTTTATACAAGGCAGCGGCACATGCGCTGCGTTTGGCGGTAAAGCCTACCGGCAGCGGCAAGCCTCTTTCAACAAAAGGAGTTTTATAACATGATTATTTTACCCGCAATAGATATAAAAGACGGCAACTGCGTGCGCCTGGTCAAGGGCGACTACGCAACCGCCCATCAGGTGTGCGAATCCCCGTACAAGGCTGCCGAGCAATTTGCCGAGGCGGGAGCTACGTGGATGCATATGGTCGATTTGGACGGCGCAAAGGACGCAAAGCTCGTCAACGCCGATTTGATTTCCGACGTAGCCAAGTCCTCGGGGCTCAGCGTAGAGGTCGGCGGCGGTATCCGCAGCATGGAAGCAGTGGATTACTACCTGTCTCGCGGAATAAACCGTGTGATTTTGGGCTCGGCTGCTGTCAAAGATCAGCAGTTTGTTGTTGATGCAGTCAAAACCTACGGCGATAAGATCGTTGTCGGCATCGACGCAAAGGACGGCATGGTACGCGCGGAGGGCTGGCTCGATAACTCCGATATCAATTACATCGAGCTTGCAAAACGTATGGAGGCTGTAGGCGTTCAGACTATTGTGTTTACCGATATAGATCAGGACGGCACCTTAGCCGGTCCCAACTTGAAGCAGCTTGACGATCTTACACACGAGGTAGGCTGCAACATTATAGCAAGCGGCGGAGTAGCGGTGTTAAAGGACATTATCAATTTATCCGATCTTGATATTTACGGCGCTATCTGCGGAAAAGCTATTTACAGCGGCACTATAGATTTAAAACAGGCTATTGCCATGACCGCAAAGATTTAAGGAAAGTATATGGATTTTGAAAAGTATTTTGTAAAGTCGGATCTTATTCCTGCCGTTGTGCAGGAAAAGTCCACCGGCGAGGTTTTGATGCTCGCCTATATGAACCGTGAGAGTATGCAGAAAACCTTTGAAACCGGCTACACCTGGTTTTGGTCGCGCAGCCGTCAGGAGTTGTGGAACAAGGGCGCTACTTCGGGTCACCTGCAAAAGGTTGTTGACATTTACGCGGATTGTGACGATGACACGCTGTTGATCACTGTTGAACAAACGGGCGCGGCATGTCATACAGGCAGTCACAGCTGTTTCTTTAAAAAACTAAAGTAAGAGGTATACTATGAACGACAGAGAAGTGCTTGCGGCTTTATACGCAACAGTTGAAAACAGAAGAGATAACCCAAAGGAGGGCTCCTATACCTGCTATCTGCTTGATAAGGGTTTGGATAAGATCCTCAAGAAAGTAGGAGAGGAGTGCAGCGAGACCATTATCGCTGCCAAAAACGGCGACAACAGCGAAACTGTTTATGAGATCGCCGATCTTATTTATCATCTCACCGTTATGATGGTGCAGCAGGGGATACCGCTGGAGGATGTGCTTGCCGAGCTCGATAAGAGGAGCGAAAAGACCGGCAATCTTAAAACCTTCCATCAGGTAGATAAAAACACCTGATTTAATACCAAACAAAAAAGGGCTTGGCTCACAGTTGAGCCGGCCCTTTAATTAAGTATTCTGTTGTTATCAGGAAGCCTGCTGTGCAGGAATGAATTGCGATATAGTTTCAAGGAAGCTTTCATCGGGTTCCTCGTCCAAAACAAGCTCCATAGGCTTATGAATGTCTAAGGTAAGTACGCCGATAAGCGAATGTGCATCAACGGTAAAGTCGCCGTTTTTGATCATCATCACGTTAGGATAATGAGCAAGCGCTTCAAAAATCTCAATCAGTCCGTTTTTATTGATGGCTGTAAGCGGGTAACTAAACACGGAATCACCTCAAAATATGCATTAGTTTTTTGTTGAAACTTGTATTTAACAGTAATATAATAGCATTATTTTAAGGATTTATCAATCTAAAAAAGCAAAATAAAGCAAATTCAACATTTTCAATAAAAAGGAAGAACAAGAGAATGGATTTTAATATAGTAACGCTCGGGTGCAAAGTGAACCAATATGAGTCGGAAGCGATGCGTGAGGATTTGCTCCGTCATGGCTATAAAGCGGCTGAAAAGAAGGATTTTGCTGACCTTTTCGTCATCAATACCTGTACGGTCACCTCGGTTAGCGACGCCAAAAACCGCAAGCTGATCCACCGTATACGCCGCAATAATCCCAACGCCGTGGTGGTGCTGACGGGATGTATGCCGCAGGCGTTTCCGGAGGAAATGAATCAGTTTACCGAGTGTGATATAATTATCGGCAACAAGGAGCGTGCGCGGCTTATTCCTTCAATTGAAAAGTTTTTGGAGCAAAGGTCTCCGCTGCTCGATATCCCTGCGCACCTCAATCAGGATTATTCCTACGAAAATCTGAGCGTATCTTCATTTGGAGAGCACACGCGAGCATTTATTAAAATCGAGGACGGCTGCAACCGATTTTGCTCTTACTGTATTATTCCGTACGCCAGAGGCAGAGTGCGCTCAAAACCGCTTACTGACCTCAAAGCGGAATTGCAAAACGTTGCAGACAACGGTTACCGCGAGGTGGTGCTTGTAGGCATCAATCTGTCCGCGTACGGAACAGGGGAGGACTGTGACCTTGCCGACGCGGTGGAAGCCGCCTGTGCGGTGGAGGGCATAGAACGCGTGCGATTAGGCTCGATCGAACCCGAGCGCATGGACGCGCCTATGGTGGCGCGTTTGGCGGCACAGCCAAAATTCTGCCCGCAGTTTCATTTGTCGTTGCAAAGCGGTTGTGACGCGACGCTCAGGGCAATGAACCGTCACTACACCGCAGCAGAATACATGCAAATAGTTGAGCGTCTGCGCTCAAGCTTTGAAAATGCCTCGATAACAACCGACGTAATGGTCGGCTTTGCCGGGGAAACAGAGGAGGATTTTGCCGCCTCGATGGACTTTGTGCGCTCGGTAGGCTTTGCAAAGGTGCATGTGTTCCCGTACTCACAGCGCAAAGGAACAAAGGCATCGTCCGCGCCGAATCAGCTTTCGCCCTCTGTCAAGGAGCAGCGCGCTAAGCAGATGATCGCTCTTACCGACCGTTCACGCAGGGAGTTCCTGCAATCTCAGGTCAGCATGGCGGAAGAGGTATTGTTTGAACGCCTGCGGCACGGTATGCTGGAGGGCTACACCAAAAACTATACTCCGGTGCGTGTACACAGTAACGATTATTCGCTTTGCTCCCAAATACGCAAAGTCAAGCTTACCGAAGCCTGTGATGATTATTGTATCGGCGTGCTCTTTTAACTCATTTTAGTTTCATTTCCTGCTTTAAGTTTTGCGCCTCGCTTTTTGCTTCGTCCGACAAAAGGCTTGTATAGCTGTACAGCATAAAGCCGCCGACTTTATTATTCTTTTTTAGAATTTTATATTCTTCTTTCAGTATATTTTCGCTTTTTTTCCAGGTGCCTTCATCCTCATCTGTGCCTGCTTTGTAGCCTGCAAGTCCGACGTATAGCTGCATATCTTTAGCCAAATCCAGCTCCGTCCAGCTCTTTAGCGCGTCCTCAAAGCGCAGCTTGGGGTTGTCAAGGCTGAAATACAGCTGAGGACAGATATAGTCGATATATCCCTTATTGCAGCACCAGCTTATAACGTCTGCGCTGAGCGCGTCGTTGTTTTCGAGATTCCCCTGCGGCGATATGCCGAACACGACCGCCTTTTTGCTGCGGTGGATCGATATGTACGTCTGCGCAACCAGCATATTAACGTTGACCTTTCGCCAGTCGGAAAGGCTCATGGCGTTGTCTCCGGCTTTGGAGGCATATGTCTGATACTGCTCTCTGTCCAAATCATTTATATCGGTTGGGTAGAAGTAGTCGTCAAACTGTATTCCGTCAACGTCGTAATTTTCAACTATTTCGCTAACGCCGTTGACGATCAGCTGACGCGATTTTTCGTTTGAGGGATCAAGTATAGTAGTTGAACCGGTCGTCAGCAATAGATCGGGCTCTTTCACCGCAGGGTTATCATCCGACCACTCCGCCGGTACGTTGTTGAGAGACACGCGGTAGGGATTAATCCATGCGTGAAGCCGAATACCCTGACGGTGACAGATCTCGCACATTTGCTTTAACGGATCGTATCCCGGGTCTTTTCCCTGAGTTCCCGTCAAAATATGCGAGTACGGGAAGTAGCTTGACTTATACAGCGCGTCACAAAACGGGCGCACCTGAACCACAACGCAGTTAAAGCCGAATTCTTTACACTTTTTTATCATATCCGAAAACTTATGCTCAAACGCCGTTTTGCTTTTGTCCGCTTCACCCTCCATGCTAAGCTCCATGTGCGTCAGCCATACACCTTTCATTGGCTGCAAATCAGCTTCGCTGTCGGTTGAAGTTGCGGACGGTTCTGATACAACAGGCTTTGGCTGCTCCCTTTGACCATACAGCGCGCACACCGTAAACGCAGAAGCCAGCAATACGGCGGACAAAACGGTCGGCAGGATCCTTTTTAAATTCATTCCATCATCTCCGGAGGTCATTATGATATACTTCTTGATTTATTTGGTCATCATCAGCATTATTGCGGTTTGTGTCACAATCGCCGATAAGCTAAAGGCAATCAGGGAAAAGTGGCGTATCAAGGAACGCACGCTGTTTATTATAGCTGCTCTCGGCGGAAGTGTCGCCATGTTTATAACAATGCTGCTGATCCACCATAAAACCCGTCACGCAAGGTTTATGATAGGCTTGCCTGCGATAATAGCGGCTCAGGTGGTGCTTGCTTTCTTTGCACTGAGGTGGCTCAATGTCGTCTAAGCTTGAATTCACCGTTCCCGACTCTTGCGACGGTATGAACGCCAAGTGGTTCTTAAAGAGTCAATGCGGCGTTTCTACAAGAATGATAACACAGCTCAAGCGAGAAAAAGACGGTATTTTGATGAACGGCAAAATTTTGCGCAGTATAGACCCTGTTGAAGCAGGCGCGAGGATCGTTATCAACCTTCCGCGCGAGCAAATGCAGATAGAGCCTGTCAACGGAGAACTTGATATCCTTTTTGAGGATGACGCTCTGCTGATACTGAACAAGCCGCCGTTAATGCCTGTGCATCCCGTCAAGCAGCATCAAACCGATACGCTCGCAAATCTCGTTGCCTACCGCTTTCGGTGCGACGGAAGCTTTGTTTTCCGCGCTGTAAACAGGTTAGACCGTAACACCTCCGGACTGGTGATGATAGCCAAGGATCGTTTTGCTGTTAATAAAATGAAAAATGCCGTGGAAAAGCGTTATTTGGCGCTTGTACACGGCAAAACGGAGCCATGCGGTACCGTTGACGCTCCAATCGGCTTGCGCCCGGACTCTAATATTTTCCGCTGCATTACGGAAAACGGAAGCCGCGCGGTGACGCATTACAAAACCCTCGCTTCCTGCAAGGAGATTTCTCTGTTGGAACTCACGCTCGAAACGGGCAGAACGCATCAGATCCGCTGTCATATGTCCTATTTGGGACATCCGCTGCTTGGGGACGACATCTACGGCGGCAGCAGAGAGCTGATAAACCGCCAGGCACTGCACTGTGCCGAGATGACTTTTTCGCACCCTCTTACAAAAAAATCGATCAGCCTATCCGCGCCTATACCGCAGGATATGCTGACCGTTATCAACAGATTCAGGGACTGACCGCGCGGTCAGTCCCTTGCATTTTGTGTATTCAGCTTTAGGATGCTTCTAAAAGGCTTGTCCTGTTCTGTATGCTTTTTCTTTCTGGTTGGCAAGATAGTACTGGATGCAGGTAGCGTCTGAAATGGTGACGCTGTTGTCGCCATTCACATCGGCAATCGCTTTGACATCGTCCGTTAGGCTGATCATACCTGCCACGATTTTCTGTATGATCGTGGCGTCGGAAATGATGATTCTGCCGTCCATATCCACATCTCCGAAAAGCTTTTTCTTTTCGGAAACAGTGATATGATAAGCCGCGCCGTCAAGTGTGCTTGCATTGAATTTTGTCAGGTCAATCGTAATTGTAACCGTTGCATTATCTTGATTGACACGGAAGGGAATGACCGTTCCATTGTCAAAGGCGGCGATTTGGTTCTTTCCGTTTTCAAAAACAGTGTCCTCAGCAGTGCGCCAACTCATTGTTTGGTCTTTATTGGCTACAAAATCAAAGGTATAATTACCTGCTTTGCAACTGTCAAGTGTGATCGACCACAATCCAAAACCGTCGTTATTGATTTTTGTCATGCTGTTGTTCTCTGCAAAAACGTCTCCCGACCAATCAAATACGGTATGAACCGACTCGACATAGAAGGGGAGCTCTACGCCGTCACCTGTAATTGAAAGAAGCTGTCTTGATTTGATGAAGGTCATGGTAACATCGCAGGGAGACACGACCTTGAATTTTCTCATGTCATATCGCTGTCCGAACTGTTCCAATGGTTTAAAGTTGTACCCGACTGCTGCTATTACATAATCCTCTGTCGGTTGGACATCGAAAAAGGTTTTGGAATAAGTACCGTCACCGTTTTCGGTTAGGATATTGTTTTTGTCGGTAGGATCAAAAACAGAACCGAAAATGGCTTCGCTGCTGCCTACAACAGTATATATGGTGTCATTTTCAGCTATCGGGAGTTCACTTGCAGAAACTGCTGTTACTCCCGAAAAACAGCCGAAAACCAGTAGGATGGTCAGCAGCAGGCTGATTGTTTTTGTAAGTTGTTTCATATCAATTCCTCCAAGTAGATATGCTTAATTGCGGTTTATTATTCTCTGAATTTCTAATACTATAGTGCCATTTTTATCAACATCACCTGCTATCATTGGTAAAACCTCCAATC
>CAMHCD010000044.1 GCA_946183545.1 uncultured Clostridia bacterium | reverse complement strand
TAAGGCAACACCGCACAATTCAAGGCGCACGGCTTTCTTGAATCTTATTCCGTCAGCTTGCCCAAAAAATCTCGGCAAGGCGACAGCCTTACCTCAATTTATTTGTACAACCTGACGAAAAATCTTACTGCGCAATCCGCACACCTGAATTATGCGGTATTGCCTTAACTTAATATAATAAAACTTCTGCCGGGTCGGAATACACTTCCGCCCGGCAGAATTCTGTTTATTTAAAATGTACCGTAGTAGTAACGTCCCTTTTCATTTACCTCGTCAATAGCATAGTAGTTTAGAACAGAGCCGTCAAACGGGATCTTGATCGTCTGTACGACATTGTTGGTAAACATAACGTAGGTCATGCGCTTGGGGACTTCGATCATGTAAAGCGCCTGACCGGCGGCGTTCGTGCCTGCGGCGGTCATTTTTAAGCCCGGCCACGCGTTGGGGGCTTCTACCGCGGCGCCTGTGTCGTTGTAGTAGTAGCAATAAATATCGCCGCTCCAGCCAAGGGTGTTGGTGAAGGTCACGGTGCAGTTTTCCTGCACAGGATCAGTCTGAGTACCGGGAAGGGGCTCAATGCCCGCAAGGTGGCGCTGGATCGCGGTAACGTCGGAAATGCTGATACCGTTTTCGCTAAGTACATTGCCGAGCTCATATTGAAGCGCGGAAAAGTCAATCATCTTGGCTATGTAGCGCTGGATCTCTGTAGCGTCCGAAATATTGACAGTTCCGTCGCGGTTAACGTCGCCGAGCAGCTGGGTCTTTCCGTAGCCTGCCGCCATCTGACTTGACAGCCATGCGCTGCGGCTGAGCATCCACTGTACCGCGTAGTCATACATGCCCGTAAAGTTATTGGCAAAGGTCATGGCGTTTGGCTTGACCTGATAGGTGTTGGTGTTCAGATCGTATTCGGCGACCCGTACAGAGGAATGATTCGAGATCCAGCTGCCTGTATTCAGCAGCCAGCCGCTGCGGTAATTCATCTCGGCGCTGCCGGAGATCAGATCATAATACTGCTCTGCGCTGTAAAGGTCTTTGGCTACCACAGGATTGTCTGTCTTGCCTGCAAAGTGATTGATGGCAGGCACAAATTCGTCAAACCAAATATCATCCGCCGCGGCAAGCACCTCGTTGTTCCACGCGAGGTTGTTTATGATATTGCCGGTCGCGGTGCTCTGAGAGGATCTTTTGCCCTTGTATCGGCACCACCAGCCCGAGAACGAGGTGTAATCGTTTACGCCCATGCTGCTCAGGTCGGTGCCTACGCCTGTGGCGTTGCCGAGTGAGTTATCGAAATCCCAAACGGGAGAACCGTAGAATTTATAAACGCCGTTTTCGTCCTGCTTGTAGGTAAAGTAGATAGATGAAGCGCCGCTGTCCCAGTTTTTGCCCAGCTCATTTATCAGATAGAGCTTGGTGACGGAAGCCAGATCCGCTACATCGGAAACCTTGCCGGTTTTGCTTGAGGCTACGGCGGTAAAGTTCTCGAACTTCTGCTTTACATAAGCCAAAACCTCGTTGTATCCGGGCTGACCGGGATCGATTTCGGGATCCTTCAGGGTGATTTTGACGCCATTGTTGAGCGTTACATAATAGTCTTCCGGTCCGGCGCTGCCGTCGACCTCACAAATAAACGGAAAGTCCTCGTTGATAGTGCCGTCCGTGTTCAGGTACGAGTCGGTGTCGATATCGTTGACAAGGCTGCCCTGCCCTACCTTTTCACACATCTGATAGGAGCCCCAGTAGTAACCGTTTACATAGAAATCCACATAACGCGAGTCGGATGCGTAGGGAAGTCCCACTGCGTCGGAAAGGTCATAGAGAAAGCGGTTTCGGCTGAGAGAATCATCCTGGTAGTTTGCCAGCAAGGAGAACTTCTTGTTCTTTTCCATTCCGGCAAAGGAGAGCTTTTTGGCGTATGTGATGTTATATGCCTTTTTCGGCTTGCCCCATGTGGTATTGCCTCTGCCCTTGATTTTTGAAACCGCTGTGTTGTCGATCTTGCCGTCGGGTGTAACGATAGCTCCGGTAGCAGCCGCGCTTAGGCTTTTGTCGGAGTTTAGATACGTCATCAGGTCGGTGCCGTTGCCGTCGGCGTTGGAGTTGTTGATATACAGCGCAGCCTCGGCGTTCGACTTCATGAATTTGACTGTGTAATTTCTGCCGCTTGCCGTAACACTGTAGTTAGTGTTGACCGAGTACGGCACGCTTTCTGTGGTGTGCGACGCGATCTGAACTCCGTTGATCGTTACGCCGGATGAATATGCGTTGTAAATATCGACCGAGCTATCGCCTGCCGAGGTCGGCAGGAAAAAGTACTTGGTGCCTGTATCCGACTCACGGAAGTATTCATCGTGAACGCTCTGCCAAGCCTGCCACGCGTCCGCGTCGGACGAGTTGGAGACCGCGTGAACATACAGCGCGTTTTGGTTGGTAAACGCTGTGGGCGCTCCCTTGTCGGTCACGCCGTCCTCAGCCGAAACGGGCAGAAGCGCAGCCGGGCTGAGCATCATGACAGCGGACAGGATCGCAGCGATCGTTTTTTTCATTGTTCTCGCTCCTTTTTTGATATTCTTAGCAATCACCTATATTAAGTTGCCGATGCGGAAATTGCTTTTTCATCTATATATTAACATATCAGAGTTTCACATTCAAGGATATTTCAGTATAATATTATCAGATTTGTATTACTTTACAGCATAAAATAGTTTATGCCATTGTCCTTTTCTGCTTCTTCCGGTTGTCGTATCAGGTCATACAAAAAATCGGCGCCGCGCGTCACACCCGGTACCGATCCTTTATACTATATTATTATCAGCGGTTAAAGTCGAGCACTATCTGCTCCTGCGTGCCGTTGAAGCGCGTCAGCTTGACGCCGGCCGAACGGAGCATGCGCTTTGAAGCCATCGTCTCGGGCGAATCGGCGTACTTATCATACAGGTACACCACCTCGGCAATGCCCGATTGGATAATAGCCTTTGCGCACTCGTTGCAGGGGAACAGATCCACATACAGCTTTGCGCCGTGCAGATCCTTTCCGCGGGCGTTTAATATAGCGTTCAGCTCCGCGTGAACAACATAGTGATATTTAGTGTCGCTGCCCTCGCGCGCCCATGAATAGTCGTCGTCGGAGCAACCGTAGGGAAATCCGTTATAGCCCGTAGACAGAATGATATTGTTGCCGTCCACAATACAGGCTCCCACCTGAGTGTTTGGATCCTTGCTTCGCTTTGCGGCAAGCAGGGCAACGCCCATAAAGTACTCATCCCATGATATATAATCGCTCCGTTTCATTGATTAACGCTCCTTTCGGCGACTGTCTTTTATCCTGATAATAAAATTATAGCACATATAATAATGAAATCAATTGATAAATCGAAAAAACAATAAGTTTTTTTTGAATATTATTGATTTTTGCACACAAAAGGTGTATTATGACTGTACATTAACATATAGGAGTATTGTATGAAAATTGTAATTGTTGGCTGCGGCAAGGTTGGAACATCAATTGCCACACAGCTAAATGCCGAAGGACACGATATCTCCGTCGTAGACATCAACTCAAGCGCCGTGACGCGTTTGTCCGAAAACCTCGACGTTTTGGGAATCGAGGGCAACGGCGCTACCTACGAGGCTCTGGCGGAGGCAGGTGCGCAGACTGCGGATCTGGTGATCGCAGCTACCGCGCGTGACGAGGTGAACCTTTACACTTGTCTGATGGCGCGTTCGGCAGGCACGCCTCACACCATCGCGCGTGTAAGGAGCCCCGAATACACAAACGACCTGCACCGGATCAAAGATCATCTTCGCCTTTCCATGGCGATCAACCCCGAGCTGACCGAGGCAATGGAAATCAGCCGTCTGCTGCGGTTTTCGGGCGCGCTTGAGATCGACAGCTTCTCAAGAGGCGCGGCTGAGCTTATCAAGGTTCAGATCCCGTCCAACAGCGGCATAATCAACAAGAAAATAAGCCAGATAGACAACCTGCGCGGCAAGGTACGCATCTGTACCGTAGAACGCGGCAACGAGGTGTTTATCGCAAACGGCGACTTCGTTATTCACGCAGGCGACAAGGTTTCGATCGTATCCAAGCCCGAGATCGCCGCAAAGTTCTTTAAAAAGGTCAACCTCAGCATAGGCAGAAGCCGCGACGTTATCCTGCTGGGAGGCGGCAAGGTATCCTACTATTTGGCGCAAAAGCTGATCAAGTCCGGCGCTAATGTAAAGATAATCGAGCGCAACGTCGAGCGTTGCAACCGCCTGTCCGAAATGCTGCACGACGCCACCATCATCCACGGCGACTGCATGGATCAGGATCTGCTGCTCAGCGAGGGCATTGAAAGCGTTGACGGCGTTGCCGCGTTGATGGACTACGACGAGGAAAACATCCTGATCTCGCTGTATATCCAAAGCGTATCCCGCGCCAAGGTCATTACCAAGGTCAACAACGATTCCTTTGATTCCATCATCGACCGACTTGGTCTGGAATGCGTGCTCAACCCCAAGGTACTGACGGGCGAATACATCGCGCGTTACATCAGAGCGATGCAGAATTCATTGGGCAGCAACGTAGAAACTCTGTACAAGCTGCATGAGGATCAGGTCGAGGCGCTGGAGTTCCGCGCAAAGAGCAGCTCCAAAACAATAGGCACCCCCATCATGAGCTTAAACCTCAAGGACGATTTGCAGATCATCTGCATAAGCCGCGCCGGAAAGGTCATTATTCCGCACGGCAACGACATTATCATGCCCGACGATTTGGTAGTCGTTATCACCAAGCACAAGGGGCTTAATGACCTTGACGATATTCTGAACAGGCGTTGATTAGTAAGCTATGAACAAACGAATCATTATTTATATCCTCGGCTGGGTACTGATCGTAGAGGGCGCGGCTATGCAGTTGTGTACCGTTACCTCGATGGTCTACGGCGAGCACGAGGGACTGTACTTTTTATTGACCGGCGCGGCAAGCGCGCTGCTGGGTGTTCTGGCAGTAAAGGTCAAAAAACCGAAAAAAATGGTACTGTACCAAAAGGCGGGCTTTGCCGCCACCGCTTTGAGCTGGATCCTGCTGGCTTTGGTAGGCGCGCTGCCGTTTTGGCTCAGTCACGAGATCCCGTCGTTTATCGACGCGCTGTTCGAGACCATATCCGGTTTCACCACCACCGGCGCAACGATACTGACGAACGTAGAAGGTCTCAGCCACGGTATGCTTTTGTGGCGCAGCCTTATGAACTTCTTGGGCGGCATGGGCGTTATCGTGTTCCTGCTGGCGCTTATCCCGAAGCTGGGAGGTCAGCAGAACATCTTCCTTATGAAGGCGGAAAGCCCGGGTCCCATCATAGGCAAGTCGGTTCCGCATATGCGCACATATGCCGCGCTGCTGTACGGCATCTACATCGGCATGACGTTACTCGAATGTATTTTGCTGCTGTTCGGCGGAATGAGCTTTTTTGACGCGATCAACACCAGCTTTGCGACCGCCGGCACGGGCGGCTTCGGTATACACAACGACAACATGGCTGCGTATGACAGCTACTACCTGCAAACGGTCATTGCTGTATTCATGCTGCTGTTCGGCGTGAACTTCTCGGTATACATCCTGCTGATCGCCCGCAAGTTCAAGCAGGCGGTCAAGATGGAGGAGTTGTGGTATTACATCGGCTTTATTGCGATATCCACCCTTATCATCGGTATCAACATTATGCCGATCTACCAAAACGCGCACGACTCGTTCCACCAGAGCTTTTTCTACGTGGCGTCAATCATCACCACCACGGGCTTTGGCATCGGCGACGTCAACCACTGGCCGACGCTGTCCAAATCGGTCATACTCATCATCACCTTTGTCGGCGCTATGGCAGGCAGCACCGGCGGCGGATTTAAGATCTCGCGTATCGTGCTGCTCGGCAAGGAAGTTAAAAAGGAATTAAAGCTGCTGGTACATCCGCGCAACGTGCGCGTTGTCAAGATGGACGGCAAGAACATTGACCATAACATCATGCGCAACACCTCGGTTTATCTGGTTGTGTATCTGTCCATCTTTTTGATCAGCTTTATTTTTGTTTCCATCGAAGGCAGAGATCTGATAACAAGCTTTACCTCTGTAGCCGCTACCCTCAACAACACCGGTCCCGGCTTGGCAGAGGTAGGCCCCGTAGGAAACTACGCGTCCATGAGCATCCTGACCAAGTTTGTGCTGATGTTCGACATGCTGGCAGGCAGACTGGAGCTCTTCCCCGTACTGTTACTGTTTATTCCGACCGTTTGGAAAAAGGCATAAGCGTCGGCGGACGCATTCTCCGCCTTTGATAACGCTTCCGTAGTTTTAAGCTCCGTCAACGGCGGGTCAAAACATATTATATAAAACAAAAGCGGCTGGCTCACAACTCAGCATGAGAAAAGAGTCAGCCTGAATTTTTACAGCTAATAAAAGGTGATTGTGTTGAAGAAAATGAAACATCCTCCGCGGCGCGTTTGGCGCTTGCTGATACCCGTATTATGCTTGGCGCTGCTGCCTGCAGGCTGCGGCTCCGCAGGCGAACGCACCACACTGAGCGTGTCGGCTATGGACACCTTTATGAGCATTGAGCTGTACGGCAGCAAGGAAACGGCGTCAAAGGTAAAGGAGCAAATCGAATCGCTCGACCTGCACCTGTCCCCCACCGTCAAGAGCAGCGACATGACGCATCTTAACCACCGTAAAAAGGTAAAGGCTCACGAGGAATCCGCCGAGGCGGTGCAGCAGGCGCTTAAATACTGCAAGGAAACCGACGGCGCGCTCGACATCACGGTATATCCGCTGGTAAAAGAATGGGGCTTTTTGAGCGGCAGCTACAAGGTGCCCGATAAGTCAAAAATCAGCGAACTGCTTAAAAAGGTAGATTACCGCAAGGTAAACGTCAGCGGCTCCGAAATAACGCTGTCGGACGGCGCGCAAATAGATATGGGCGCAGTGGCAAAGGGTTTTGCCGCGGACAAAGCAAACGAGATACTGAAAAGTGAAAATGTCACCTCGGCTATACTCAACTTAGGCGGCACGGTTTCCGCCTATGGCGCCAAACCCGACGGCAGTGACTGGAAGGTAGGCATTGCCAACCCCATCGACGGCGGAGAGCCCATAGGTACCGTCAGCTGCAAGGACAAGATAATCGCCACCTCGGGCAACTATGAGCGCTACTTTGAAAAGGACGGCAAAAGGTACTGCCATATGATTGACCCAAAAACAGGCTATCCGGTAGACAACGACATGTCGTCCGTATCGGTGGTGTCGGACAGCGGGGTAGAAAGCGACTGCCTGTCCACCGCGCTGTATGTGATGGGACAAAAAAAGGCGCTTGAATACCAAAAAGCCCATCCCGAGATCGACCTTGTCATCCTAACCAAAAACAAAGAGGTCATCGTAACCGACGGCATAAAGGACAAATTCCAACTGAACGATAAAACATACAGTATTATATAGGCGCCGGTGAACGCTCTCAAACACCTATCCTAACGATACCGTTATCAGTAAGGCTCCCTCTCAGAGGGAGCCTTTCAACTCTAAGCTCTAAATCTTTTATCATCTGTCATCCTCTATCCTGCCCTTTTCCACATTGGGCAGGATAAAATTTTGCAGGGAATACTGCCACAGCTCCTCCGAGCCTTTGGCGGAGTTTTTGTTGCGGTCAAGTATCCGGCTGAGCTTTACGTTGTGGTTTTTCCACTCCACGCCGTCGGTGGCGTTATTGAGCATTGCGGGCTGGATATTGTCCAGCGTCCGCGCGAACCTCGCCTCGGGCGTTTCGCCCTCCTCGAACTCATCCCACAACGCGCGGAGTTTTTGCGCCTGGTCGCCGGGCAGAATGTTAAAGATCCGCTCCGCCGCTTTGAGCTCGCGCTCCCTTTGGCTTTGCTTGCCGGCTTCGTCGTAGGCGTAGGTATCGCCCGCGTCGATCTCCACCATATCATGAATAAGGATCATGGTGACAGCGCGCAGCACGTCGAAGGGCTCGTTGGCGTACTCGCTGAGCAGAATACACATCAGCGCCATGTGCCACGCGTGCTCCGCGTCGTTCTCCTTGCTGACGCCGTCTGTCTTGCGCGTCTGACGCATGATGGATTTTTCCTTGTCTGCCTCAAGGCAAAAGGCAAATTGCTTTTCGAGTCTGTTTTTATCTGTCATATTCTCACCCACATAAGAAAAAGGGAGACCTTTCAGCCTCCCTTGATGTTTTTATTTAGCTTACCATTTGGAATTGAGCTGTGCTCTTACCGATTTCTTCTTGGAAGCGTACTTCTGATATCTGGACTTCTTATCGCGTCTGAGCACGATGAAGGTAACGATACCGAGGATGAGCGCAACCAGAACGAACCAGATCCAAATATTGGCTGTTCTCTTAACCTGAGCGGCTACAGAGGACTGAACGTTAGCGGAGGAATCCGCAAGAGCGTTCTCTGCTACCTTGTTGGACTTTGTCACAACATTGGAAGCGTCGCCGGCATAATCCTTATCGGATGTTTTGGAAGCGGTGTTGGAAGAGGGAACTACAGATGTTTTGATCTGTACGGGACCTGCGGGAGAAGCGATAGCCGCTGCCGCGCTCTGAGTTGCGGGCTCGGTTTCTTCAACCACGGGCTCTTCCTCTACTACGGGTTCTTCTTCAACAACTTCCTCAGTTGCGGGTTCTGTAGCTTCTTCGGTTGCGGGCTCGGTTGTTTCTTCAACCGTGTTGCCTGCAGCGTTCTCGCTGAACAGCAGCTCGTAGGTAGCCTCGTCAACAACACCGGTCGCCTCCAGACCGTTGAGCAGCTGGAAGGACTTGATTGCCTCGGCGGTAAAGTCGCCGAAGTAACCGGTTGCGTCAAGACCGAAGTAACCTAAATCCGCAAGCTTACCCTGAACCTTGGAAACCTCGTCGCTGAAATCACCTGTTGTCATGGAAGTGAACGCGGGCTGTGTTGTTTCCTCGGTGTTCTCTTCCTGCTTATCTTCCTGCTTATCCTCCTGCTTCTCTTCCTTCTTTTCGGACTGAGCTACAGGAGCGTCGTCGGAATAAAGCACATCTCTGTCGGAGCCTGCGATACCGTCTACGGTAAGACCTGCTGCCTTCTGGAATGCCTTGAATGCCTTTTCGGTAGCGTCGCCGAAGTCGCCGTCGATAACGCCGTTGTAGAAGCCGAGTTCAGCCAGACGGTTCTGGATCTTCTCTACCTCGTCGCCGTCGTCGCCCTTCTGCCAAGTAGTCTTTTTAGCGGTAGACTTCTTGGAGCTCGAAGAGGATGAGCTTGAAGTGCTTGATGTGTCGGACGGGGTTGTGTCGGAACGACCCTGAGAATCGAAGTAATATGTAGTACCGTCAATGGTTCTTGAGGTATTTACAATATACTCGCCGTCTTCATAATAATAGCTGTCGCCGTTAAACTGCTCCCAGCCGTTTTCGGGGTAAGAAACCGCGGTGAGCTTGAACCAGCAGTCCCAGCCGTTCCAGCCGCCGATTTCCTGATAGCATACGCCGTACTCGTCGCCACGTGCGTCAACCTCCATGCCGTCGGCAATGTAAACGCCGACATGACCGGGTCTTGCAAGACCGAGACCGTGAACATTGGGAATACCGTCGCTGACGTAACCCCAGTCTCTTCCGTTCGCCTGCGCGTCGGAGAGCATGCTCATGCGGTCGCCGCCGCAGTAAGACCAAATAAGTCCGGAGCAGTCAACTGCTCCCGGAGAAGCGCCGCCCCATGAATAGGACCAGCCTTCGTTATACGCATTGAGCGCCCATTCTGCAAGACCTGCACCCGTGCCGCTTGCTCCTGCAGTGAAGCTGCCAACAACGGCCACGCTCGAGATCGTCAGAACACTCAAGATACCGGCTGTAAGCTTTTTTATCCTGTGCATTTCTATTACCTCCAGTGTTATACAAGTTTTAGGAATTTTGTAACCGAAAAATTACAATCGAAAAATAACTTGTTAACAAATTTGTAATAATTATAGTCCGAACATTGCAAAATGTCAACCCTTTTGCACCTATTTTTTTCCGCGAAGGGGATTTTCGGACATGTTTGCCAAGTATTATTTCTTGCAAAGAATATTTTTAAGCCTTTTGGTTACATTATTTTCGCGAATTGTAATATTTTGGAAGCCTCCGCGGGCAATTTTAAAAAATTATTGTGTTTAAAACGTGAAAACCTTTAAGTTGATATTGCAAAATATTCGATTTTGTTATATTATATATAGAAAACGGGGTCATTAATATCAATCAAGCCGCCCCGAAGCAAGCGGTGACCTTCCTATTATATATAGTATGTATGCGTGTTGTCGGTTTTGGCGCAATAAAACAGCGCTATAAGGCATTATTTATTCAACACGAATAAATAACAATTTACAGCCGAAAAAAGATTGACAAAACTTTAACAATCATGCTAAAATGGTAATGTAACAACCGCCTTGCGCTAAATTTTGACGAATGAAAGGGAATGTAAACATGAAAAGAATTTTAAGCGTGCTCTTAGCGGGCGTACTGATCGTATCCACTGCGGCTATTTTTGCAGGCTGTGGCTGCGACAACAAAAAATCAAAATCCAAGGGCAACAACGAGCCCGGTTACAAGGTAGTTCCTACCGAGCCTGACTTAAAGGACAGCGAGTTCGGCTACTACCGTCTGAACAACGAGGAGCTGATGGTTTCCACATATTACGGTAACTCCAAGGACATCAAGATCCCCTCTAACTTCCAGAACTACAAGATCACCGTAGTAGGTCACAGTCTGTTCAACTCTCCCAAGGAGAGCATCGAGAGCGTTGAGATCCCCGACACCGTTACCGAGGTGCAGGACTACGCCTTTGCCTCAAACAAAAACCTGTCAAAGGTAACGCTTTCCAAGAACCTTAAGGTAATCGGCAACAACGCGTTTTGGGCATGCCCGAAGCTTACAGCCATCGAGCTTCCCTCTACCCTGAAGAAAATCGGCGTATACGCGTTCTCCGCAACCGGTCTGACCAGCGTTGTTATCCCCGACAGCAAAACACTCAACCAGCTTGACCAGTTTGTGTTCTTCCAGTCAAAGGATCTTAAGGAGGTAACCATACCTGCGTCCCTGACCAACATTGCCGACAACTGCTTTAACGAATGCTCCGCAGACCTTACCATCAAGAGTAAGGCTAACAGCTATGCGCTGAACTATGCCGAAAAGCACAATTATAAATCAGAAGTAATATCCTAAAAGAGCGATCCGTCATGCGTCATGCCGAGGCATGACGGATTTTTGCAATAACAAACGAGAGGTAGATAACATGAGTACAAAAGAGTATCCTATCGTAGAAAACGCCGAAAGCTTTAACGCGGCTCTTGCAGCGGTGCGTCAAGCGCAAAAGGCGTTTGCAACCTACACTCAGGAGCAGGTGGACAAGATATTCCTTGCCGCCGCCACCGCCGCCAACAAAGCGCGTATTCCGCTTGCCAAGATGGCTGTCGAGGAAACGGGCATGGGCGTAGTCGAGGACAAGGTCATCAAAAACCACTTTGCCTCCGAGTATATTTACAACGCTTACAAGGACACAAAGACCTGCGGCGTTATCGAAGAGGATAAGGTATACGGCACAACAAAGATCGCGGAGCCTATCGGAGTGGTTGCGGCTGTTATCCCCACGACCAACCCCACCTCTACCGCTATCTTTAAAGCACTGATCTGCTTAAAGACACGCAACGGCATCATCATCAGCCCCCATCCCCGTGCAAAAAAGAGCACCATCGCCGCAGCCAAGCTTGTTTTGGAGGCTGCAGTTAAGGCAGGCGCGCCCGAGGGGATCATCAGCTGGATCGACGTACCGTCGCTTGAGCTTACAAACCTGCTGATGCAGGAAGCCGACATTATTTTGGCTACAGGCGGCCCCGGAATGGTCAAGGCGGCTTACTCCTCCGGCAAGCCGGCGCTCGGCGTAGGCGCGGGCAACACCCCTGCCATCATCGACGAAACTGCCGATATCGTACTTGCGGTCAACTCTGTTATTCACTCAAAAACCTTTGACAACGGCATGATCTGCGCGTCCGAGCAAAGCGTTATCGCCTCAAAAAAGGTATACGCCAAGGTCAAAAAGGAATTCAAGGCGCGCGGCTGCTACTTCCTCAACGACGAGGAAATCGAGAAGGTACGTAAAACCATCATCATAAACGGAGCGCTGAATGCCAAGATCGTAGGACAAAAGCCCGTTACCATCGCCGCTCTTGCAGGCGTTACGGTGCCCGAGAGCACAAAGATCCTCATCGGCGAGGTAGAGAGCGTAGACATCAGCGAGGAGTTCGCGCACGAAAAGCTCTCCCCTGTGCTCGCCATGTACAAGGCTGAGGATTTTGACGACGCTATAGCCAAGGCAGAACAGCTTATCGCCGACGGCGGCTACGGTCATACCGCCTCGCTGTACATTGACGCGGTAAACCAAAGAGAAAAGATCGACCTCTTTGCATCTCATATGAAGACCTGCCGTATCCTTGTAAACACCCCGTCCTCGCACGGCGGTATCGGCGACCTGTACAACTTCAACCTTGCTCCCTCTCTTACACTGGGCTGCGGCTCCTGGGGCGGCAACTCGGTAAGCGAAAACGTCGGCGTAAAGCATTTGCTGAACATCAAAACCGTTGCCGAAAGGAGAGAGAACATGCTGTGGTTCAGAGCGCCCGAAAAGGTATATATCAAAAAGGGCTGCATGCCCGTTGCACTTCAGGAGTTGAAGGACGTGCTTAACAAAAAGCGCGCGTTCCTTGTTACCGACTCCTTCCTGTATAAAAACGGCTACACCAAGCCGATCACCGACAAGCTCGACGAAATGGGCATTCCGTACACCACCTTTGCCGACGTTGAGCCGGATCCCTCGCTGCTTTCCGCCCAGAAGGGCGCGGAGGCTATGCGCAAGTTTGAGCCCGACGTTATCATCGCGCTGGGCGGCGGCTCCGCAATGGACGCCGCAAAGATCATGTGGGTACTCTACGAGCATCCCGACGCGGACTTCCAGGATATGGCAATGCGCTTCTCCGACATCCGCAAGCGCGTGTACACCTTCCCCAAGATGGGCGAAAAGGCTTACTTCATCGCTATCCCCACCTCAT
>CAMHCD010000043.1 GCA_946183545.1 uncultured Clostridia bacterium | reverse complement strand
GATAAAGCGCATATTGTTTATGATTTCTTCCTGTGTGTTTGAGGCAAGCTTCAAGATTCCGTCTGCCTCTACCTGCATTGCACAAATAATACCGAGCATAATTATTACCTACCTTTTTTATTAATCAAAATTGTTTGTCTGATACATAATGATCGAAAGCGCGGCAAGCGGCGCGGTTTCCGCTCTTAAAATACGCTTGCCGAGGGTTGCCGTTTTTCCGCCGTTTTCAACGACCTTTTGCACCTCGGCTTCCTCAAAGCCGCCCTCGCTGCCGATGAATATCCCAATGGTTTTGGGCTTGTCCTTCAATATCTCCCTGACCGGTTGACCGCCCATTTCGTAGAAAAAAACCGTCTGCTCGTTCTCTCGCGTCAGCTCCGCCGCCTGAGCAAAGGACACGCAATGCCGCACCTGCGGAACGATTCCCCTGCGGCTTTGCATAGCAGCCTGCAAAGCTATTTTCTGCCAGCGCTCCGTCTTTTTTTTCAGCGATTTTTCATCCGGACGCGACACGCAGCGCGCGGTGATCATAGGCACGATCCTGCTTATTCCGAGCTCCACGCATTTTTGAACGATATAGTCCATCTTGTCGCCCTTTGGCAGCGCCTGATAAAGGGTAATAAACACATCGGGCTCGTTTTTGCAGGGCTTTTTCGAGAGGATGTTTACCTGATACATACCGTCGCCTGTCCGCGCTATCTCGCCGTCGCATTGGATACCGCCCGGCGTTACCAGCGTAACGGCTTCGCCCTGCCTCAGCCGCAGCACTTTAGCGTGTTTGGCATTTTCACCCGTAAGAGCACATGAGTCCCCGATGATCTCGTTTTCACAAAAAAACCATGCCATTTGCATATCCCTTTCATATTCATCTACTATAATAAGTATAACACAATAATAAATAATTGCAATAACTGTTTATTGGTGGTACAATAATAATTGAAAAGGAGAGATAACCATGGTAACGCTGACAGAAGTAGATATTATTCAACTGCTTAGAAAAAACAATCTGAACGAGGACACCCTACAGGAAGACACGGTAGCAAAGCTCAAACAAAAGGGCTTGACTGTCGCCACAGCCGAAAGCTGCACGGGCGGCTTGATAAGCGAGCGCATTACGCGCGTCAGCGGCTCCAGCGAGGTGTTTGGCTGCGGCGTATGCACCTACGCAAACGAGATCAAGGAAAAGCTGCTCGGCGTACAAAAGGAGACCCTTGCCGTGCTCGGCGCGGTATCCGCCGAAACCGCTATCCAAATGGCGGAGGGTGTTAAAAAGCTGTCCGGCGCTGACATTGCCGTAAGCACCACCGGCATTGCGGGACCCACCGGAGGCACTGCCGAAAAGCCCGTTGGACTGGTGTTCATGGGCGTATGCACCAAGGACAAGACCTACGCTGTAAAGCTGACGCTCGGCGGAGCTGAAAACCGCCCCAACTCGCGCGCCTATATCCGCAAGCTCGCCTCCGACGCGGCGCTGTTCACCGTGTTGTCGGAGTGCTATTCCGTTAGTGAATGATTTAATAATTTAATAGCTTTGGTCGGGCAGACAGGTTTGTATTTTACATAACCTTGTCTGCCCGACCTGTTTTGATGATGGTCAAATTTTACGCAAGCGTGAGGGAGCCTTCCCTTGGGGGAAGGCTTTTGGTTCATCGCTATGCCTTTGGGTTTACGCCGAAAAGGCTCCCTCAAAGAGTGAGTCTCTGTCCGGACGTGAAGGATGTGAAGGTTGTGAAGGTTAATTTTTGCATTTACCCTACAATTAAATAAAAAATAAAAAAATAATTTTTATTTTTTTTTAATTGGTCTGCTCATATAAGAAAAAACCGTCACAACCGTCACATACCCATAAAAACGGCTTGGTTATGCGGTTTTTCACATGTCCGCTATACATCTATGTATCCGTCACAAACCGTCACAACCGTCACACTCCCTTAAAAATGGCTTAGTTGTGCGGTTTTCGGCGTGACGGTTATACCACGTTGTATATATAATAAACCGTCATAACCTTCATAGCGTTTCCAAAAACGGAATGCTCTCGTCAAGCGTTTTGCACAGCTTTGAGATCATCGGTTTTACTTCCTCGGTGGGTTCCAAATAATCCGGCACCATAATGGTGATCATGCCTGCGTTGTAAGCAGACTCAATACCCGTCAGGCTGTCCTCGTAGGCAACGCAGTCACCGGGGTCGAGCCCTAACCTTGCGGCGGCGGTCAAAAACACCTCGGGGTGAGGCTTGCCGTTTTTTACATCGTTGCCGCACACCAGCGCGTCAAAGTAAGGCAGCGTGCCGGAGGTCTGCAAATTGAGCGTGGCTGTCTCACGCGAGGTGGAGGTGGCAAGCGATACTTTTACATTATGCGCCTTTAAAAAGTCCAGCAGCTCAAACAGCCCGGGCTTGGTGGGGATTCCTACGGTTTTAAGACGCTCTATGTAGCTATCATGGCACTGCGCGGCAAAATCCCAATACGGAAAATCCGCGCCGTAGGTTTTGAGGTAGATTTTCTCTACCTCATTTTTGCGCTTGCCTATTGTCTGCTTGTACAGCGCAAAGTCGTAGGGGTAGCCGTTGTCGTCCATCATGCGCTGCCATGTTTCGTACACGATGCGTTCGCTGTCGATCATCAGTCCGTCCATGTCAAGAACCGCGCCTTTTATCATAATGCCCTCCTTATAAATGAGGGAGTCCGCATTGGACTCCCATAAAATGTATTACTCCAAATCGACAGTCAGGAACTCGCAGCTTTGCGGCTTCATTTGCAGCTTTTGACCGTCTACCTTGCTGCCGAGCATCGGCTTTGCCTCCAAAAATCCCGGCGGCAGGGGGATTTCCTCCGCCTTATCGCTTAGGTTGAACGCACAGTACAGCGCGGTTTTGCCGTCGTGACGTATGTACGCAAGCTGTCTGCCCCGGGCATACGCGTTTATAAATTCGCCGTCCCACAGCGCCGAGCATTCCTCGCGGAGCTCGCCCAGCTTTTTGTGCCATTCGATCAGCTCCTTGTTCTCCTTGCCCCAAGGGTAGCAACAGCGGTTGAACGGGTCGCGGTAGCCCTCCATGCCTGCCTCGTCGCCGTAGTAGACGCAGGGGAAGCCGGGGAGTGTATACTGCATTGCGGCGGCTACCTTCAAGGCTCTTTCGCCGTACTCGCGCTGTTCGGGAGTGAGCTTTGTGTTTGCCTGCCATGCGCGGTCTCGTCCGTCAAGCGGTTCGCCTGCGATCATGGTCAAGATACGCTCGGTGTCGTGAGTACTGAGCGAGTTCATAAGCACGCGCAGCACGGGACGCGGATAGTTTTCGACAACGCTCATGATGGCTGCCATGGTGTGAGGCGCGTCCTGACCGCGGCAGAAGTTGATGATAGCGCCGCGGAACACGTAGTTCATGACTGTGTCAAGCTGGTCGCCGAGCAGGAACTTGCGGCGCGCGCCGTAGCTCTCCTTGTTGCTGGCGTCCTCCCAGACCTCGCCCACAATGAGCGCCTCGGGGTTTTCCTCCTTAACGGAACGGCGCAGGTTTTCCATAAACTCATCGGGCAGCTCATCGGCAACGTCAAGCCTCCATCCGGAGTTTCCGAGCCGCATGTACTTGCGCACAATGCCGTCCTTGCCGTTGATGTATTCGTTGAACGCCGGGTCGGTTTCGATGACCTCGGGAAGGGTGTCGAAGCCCCACCAGCTGTGGTAGTTATCAGGCCATTCGTTAAACTTATACCAGCTGAAATACGGTGATTCTTTGTCGCGGTACGCTCCGCCGTCGCCGTAGCGTCCGGAGCGGTTGAAGTATACGCTGTCCGAGCCGGTGTGCGAGAACACGCCGTCGTTTATTACATGTATACCGCGCGCTTTGGCTTGCCTGCACAGCTCGACAAAGTCCTTTTCTGTGCCCAAAATAGGGTCGATGTGGGAATAATCGCCCGTATCATAACGGTGATTTGAGTAAGCCTCGCCTATGGGGTTGAGGTAAATACAGGTCACGCCCAGATCCTCAAGGTAATCGAGCTTTTGGGTAATGCCCTTTAGATCGCCCATAAAGAAGTCGCTGTTTGTGATCATTCCGTTTTCATCCGGCGCCCACTGCGGCAGAGCATACCAGTCCTCGTTACGCTTATAATCGGTGCGCTCAAGCTTCTTTTCCTCGCCGCTAAAGTAAAAACGGTCGGGGAAGATCTGATACATAACGCCGCCCACAGGCCATTTTGGAGTGGTAAAGCCCTTTTTGTAGCAGGTTATCTGCCAGCTTCTGCCGGGGGAATCCCGGATCTCGCTTATTTTGTACGGATCGCTCGGCACAAGATAGCGTGTCTTGTCGCTTGAATTCAGCTTAAAAAAGTACCAGTACAGACCGATGCGGTCAGGCGTAAAGGAGCTTTCCCAGATCTCGGTATCCTTATCAAAGGTGCCGCCCCACACAAAGCGGTGGTACTCCCAGTTGTAATCATAATCATATTTAACGCAAAGCTCAACGGTGTTTGAGCGGACGGAGCGCGGCAGCAGCACCCTGAAATGAACGGGCGTGCCCTCCTCCACCGCACCAAACGGAGCGCGGTAATATTGTTTTTGTGAGTCAAAAGGAATTGGCATAGCTTCCTCCTGGTTTGCAGTTATAATGTAAACATTTTGCTTATTATACCATCAAACGCCTCGTTTTTCAACCTATTTTTCCAATATCGAATCAAAAATGATTTGGCAGTCATTTATGCGTTTACTTTTTCCGCACGATCAGTTCCTTGATTTTAAAAACATCGCCGTCCATAACTGTATAGTTACTGCGCAGCTCGCCCTTGATCTCGGGGGAGATCAACTGATGGATATACAGGCTGTCTATGCCGAAATCCGCCGCGCCGCCGATGTCTGAGATATAGTCGTTGCCGACCATTACGGACTCCTGCTTTTTAAGAGCGTAGCGGTTGAACAGCGCCTCAAAATAATGAGCGTCGGGCTTGGAGCACTCCTCGTCCGAGCTGATGCAGATGCCGTCAAAGTACGGCGTCAAGCCCAGCATATTGAGCTCGTTTTCGGTAAACACGCGCTGCGCGTTGGACAGCAAATAGATCCGCTTGCCGTTAGCCTTGAGCGTATCGAGCAGGTCGATAACTCCGCCGTACAGCTTTATGAACTTGGTGGAGAAGCAGCGGAAAGCCTCTGCCGTAAACATGACCAGCGCCTTGGTGGGGCGCACGCCCTTTTGCGTATAAAGCCTGCGGAACACCTTTTCTATTTTTATATCTATCACCGAGAATTCGGGATGACGGCGGCGCACAGCCGCCTTTTCCTTATCTACCAGCTTACCGTAAGCCGCGCCTAATTCCCTGTAGGTATAATTCGCGCCGTGATAACCGTACAGTATAGCCATCTTTTTCCACAAAGCCGCCTGCCATTCGTCCGTGCGAATGTCCACCAGCGTGCCGTATAAGTCAAAAATATAGTTTTTATACATAAAACCACCTCCGATACCTTCAGTATACCAATTAGCGCGAACAATTGCAATAGCTTTTGTTTTATGATATGATAAAGGCAAGAGGTGAGGGTATGACCAAAAAACAGATCGCGCTTGCAGCCGTGGCGGCGCTTAAAGAAGAATATCCCGACGCTATTTGCTCGCTGACCTACAAAGACCCGCTGCACCTGCTGGTTGCCACCCGGCTATCGGCTCAGTGTACCGACGCGCGCGTCAACATGGTAGCTCCGGCGCTGTTTGAGCGGTTCCCCGACGCGCAGGCGTTTGCAGGGGCAACACCCGAGGAGGTAGCCGAATACATTAAAAGCTGCGGACTGTACAAGACCAAGTCGCGCGATATCGTGGCAATGGCTCAGATGCTGTGCAGCGACTACGACGGTCAGGTGCCCGACAGCATTGAGGAGCTTACAAAGCTGCCCGGTATCGGCAGAAAGACCGCTAATTTGATCTGCGGCGACGTTTTTGATCAGCCGGGCGTTGTTGTGGTTGACACTCACTGTATACGGATAACAAGGCGGCTTGGGCTGCACAAGCTCACCGACCAAAAAAAGATAGAATTTGCCCTGCGCGATCTGCTTCCTCCCGAGGAAAGCAGCGACTTTTGTCACCGTTTGGTTCTGCACGGCAGGGCGGTTTGCACCGCGCGTTCGCAAAAATGCGCCGTATGCTGCATGAAGGATTTTTGCAGGGGAGCGTTTAAGGATGATAAAAAATAAACCGAGGCTTTTGGCTCTCGATTTGGACGGCACCGTGCTGCGCAGCAACAACACGCTGTCGCAGGAGGTAAAAGCCGCTATACACCGCGCCGTTGCTCACAACGTAGAAGTGGTAGTTGCCAGCGGCAGACCGTACGGCTCAATGCCGCGCGATATTTTGGCGATAGAAGGGCTTAACTATGTGATAGCCTCCAACGGCGCGGCGATCTATGACGGACGCGGCAATCGTATACATTCATCATTGATGAGTGAGCGTGACGTTTTGCGGCTGCTTGAGCTGACAAAAGACTATGACCTGATTTGGGAAGCCTTCCTCGAGGGCGAGATCTGCACCGACAGGCGGTACTATGAGGATCCCGTCAGCTTTGGGTGCAGCGCTGCGTATGTGGAATACGTCCGTTCCTCGCGCGGCTGCAGCGACGACATGCGCGGCTACATCTACCGCCACCGCCAAAGTCTGGACAGCGTGGAGTTCGTATGCAGCGACGCGCCTTTCCGTCAGGCTCTGCGCGCTGAATTGGAAGCGGAGCTAACGGGACTGTATATAACATCCTCGTCGGCTGACTTTGTGGAATTCATGGACAAAAGCGCTTCCAAAAGCAACGCCATGCGCCGCATTTGCGCAATGGAAAACATACCGCTGACCGATACCGTTGCATGCGGAAACGCCGACAACGACGCGGACATGCTGCGGCAGGCAGGCTTGGGAGCCGCCGTACAAAACGCAAGCGAGCTGTGCCTTGCCGCTGCGGATATGGTGGTCGCGTCAAACGACGACCACGGGGTAAGGGATCTGATAAACTTTATACTGCAAAAATAAACCACCGGTTCAAGCTGAGCCGGTGGTTCGTTTTGTGTTATTGTATCACAACCGCCTGTTGGTACAGGGCGTTGAAGCAGCTTTCAAACGTCGCTTTGTCAAAGCTTTTTACCGCGCCGTAATACGGGTCGGCTATCGTCACCTGAGTATCGTCATAACCGATAAGCACCATGCAGTGCTCGGGACGCACCCACTGTATGGACTGTCCGTCGATCTGCCATGTGTCGGTGTACTGCGGCGTTGCGCAGTCCATCGTACCCCAAACTATAACAGGAGTGTTGTTGTCGATATACGCGAACAAATCCTCAAGCGCGCTGCCCGAAAGATCGGACGCGGTCTTGCCGGAGCCCTGCGCCTGTAAATAACGGTTGGCGGTATCAACGATCACCGGCGCGTAACAGCCGCGCGAATTTCCGTCGCTGCGCGGATCGCCGATAAAAGCCTTGCGCGGATCGGTCTTGCCGAATTCGCCTTTTGTAAGATAGTTGTCCGCAAGGTCGCATTTGTCCGCGTTGTATCCGCAATAGTTAAGCGTCATTGCAAGCGAGGTGATCTCGCATCCCGTAGGCAGCTCGGGCAGCTGCCCGATCAGCGGAAAACCGCTGATTTGCTTCTTGCTTCCCAAAGCCGCGGTGGTCTGCTGCGTTGCCGGAGCCGTTGTCACCTTTGGCGCTGTTGTTGCCGCCGCGGTTGACGGCTTGGCGGCTGCCGCAGTCGTTACGGGTGCGGAGGTCGCTGTTGCCGCCGTTGTTGCCTCGGGCTTTTTTTCTCCCTTGCCTGAGCTGAACATACTGACTGAGAAAATTATTATCGCCATTGCCGCTGCCGTGACGGTAGCGGCTATCGTGATGATTATATTACGCTTTTGCATTGGTTATCACCGTATTTCAAAGTTGACCGTATCAGTCGCCCGTATACAAAGCGGCGTACCTGTCTTTACTGAACACACGGTACCATACGTAACCGGTTTTGCCGTTGTAGCGGACATGGTAGAACTCGCCGGAGGTACCCAGAACCTCTACCGCGGCACGCGACGGTATCTCAGCGATCGAAGTTGAATCGGATGACGGTGATACACGCAGGTTAGCGTATTCATCGGCGCAGCAATACATTATGTTTGCGGAAGGCGCAACAGGCGCCGTTTCCTTTTCGTCGGTATACAGCGGCGCGTTTCTGTCCTCGCTGAACACGACCTTCCACACATAACCGGTTTTGCCGTTGTAGGTGACGTAGTAGAAATCTCCGGAGCTGTCCAGCAGCTCTACCGCGCCCCGGGAAGGTATGCGCGCAATGGAGGTTGAACTCGAGCTGGGAGAGGTGCGGAGGTTGGCATACTCATCCGCGCGGCAATACAGGATGGTCGGCGCTGCCGTTGTAGGCGCGTCTGTAGGCGGCTCGGTAACAGGCTGCTCATAGGAGCCGACGGTGATGGTCACCTTGCTGCCGGTTTCGCCTGCCTTGGGGTCTTGAACCAATACCTTGTTATCCTTTTCGGGATCATCGGTAGTTTCCTTCTTGGTTTCGTAGTCGAGCTCCTGCTTGTCGAGCAGCGCGGTTGCTTCCTTGTAGGTTTTTCCGACCAAATCAGGAATGACCGCGGATACCGACGCGTCATGAGTGGCTACTGCAGTGGACTCGGCGGCTGTGGTGGAGTCGGTGTTGCTGTCGCCGTTCTTATTTAGCATTAAAATGAGCACCACTATTGCAAGCACCACCGCGACAGCCGCTATCGACACCGCCGCAATGACGGGCGCTTTGCTCTGCTGTTCGGGTTCCCGGCGCTGCCCCTGCTGCTCCTGCCGCAGCTGCTGTTGCTGCTGACGCAGGTCCGCCGGGGGGATTCTGCGGTTATCTACATTGCCGACTTGCTTTTGAGCGTTCCAGTCTATGTCATTAGCGCTTACAGTTCTGTCCGTATCTATCGCGGCGTGAACCAAAGGCACATTGGGATCGAGGTTATTGAGCGCGTTTTGCGTCATCTCCATCAGCTCGTTCATGTCGCGGCAGCGGTCGTTGTGATACACCGCCATGCCGTACATCAGTACCGCTTCGAGCGGCTTGGAGATATCAGCGCCCAGCTCCGACGGAAGCTTGAGCTGATCGACGTGAGCGCGGTCAAGTCCGTTTTGCGGCGTAACACCCGTAATGCACTTGTAGATGGTGGCGCATAGGCCGTACACGTCCGTCCAAGTGCCCTGGTTGCCGGTGGAACGGTACTGCTCCTCGGGCGCGTAGCCCTGCTTTAACATGACCGACATCTCGTTGCTCTGGTTGGAATAATACCGCGCCGAGCCAAAATCGGTGAGCGTAAGGGTATCGTTATGTATAATGATATTGTCGGGGCTGATGTCGCGGTGGATAACGCCTTTGTTGTGGATCTCACGCAGCGACTTCATCATGGGCAGCATCAGACGGAAAAGCTTATCTGCCGCAAAGTTGCCGTGACGGTTGATGTGCTGCAGCAGGTTTTCGCCCTCTAAGTACTCCATGATTATATAGGCGGTGTTGTTTTCCTCAAAATAATTCTTTACGTTAACAACGCCCTGCGCGCCCGAAAACTGCGCTACGCTTTGAGCCTCGCGCATAAAGCGCTCCTTGCCCTTGTCGTACTGATCGGTCTGCGACTGTGTTGAGGTATATACGTTATTGCTTTGGCTGTTGTTGCGGTTGGCGTTACCCAAGGGGTAATACTCCTTGATAGCAACGCGCATTTGCAGCTGCTTGTCCAGTCCCACATATGTTATGCCGAAGCCGCCCTCGCCCAATGAGTTACCGACCACATACTTACCATTGAGTATGGTGCCCGGAGGCAGATGATGCGGAATACGGTCGGGGACATTCTGCTTGTGACAGTGCGGACAAACGCCGCGTGCCTCAGCCTCTTGCATGCAGTTGAAACAATACATATACAAAACGCTCCTTTCCAAAAACGGTCATATCAATCCATTATAAAAAAATTATATCACGAAGCAAATGCACTGTCAATAAAAGCCTGTGAACCGCAGTGCTTTTTTCAGCCATCGTAATAAGATTGTTTATCTTTGACGCGGAAAAAACGGACCGGCGACTGCCGACCCGTTTTTAAGGAGAGATTATTATATAAAAAGGAGATGAGAATAGATAGATTATAAAAAATATACCTTCCGTTTATGAAACATTCAATTTCATTTTGAACTAACATCCATGCGACAGAGCGTTCTGTCCATATCTACCATGGATATTTCTACGTCGGGAGCCTTCCTGTTGAGTTCAACAGGGAAACTGCTGCTGTGTCCGCCGTCGTGCAATCCTGTTACGATTTTATGGATATTGTTTTCGGTTACAAATTCTGCTGTCGCGTCGGCAGCGTCTACGCGGAACAAAAAGGTCATGTCTGCGTTGGCTTCCCGGGCAACAAGGTTTAAATATTCGATTTGGTCGCTTATGATCGTGTAGTCGGGTTCCGGTCGTATAACGGTCAAAACCCTGAGCTCGCAATCCTCTTCTTTTGCAAGCTTCTTTGCCGCTTCAACAATACGGTCACAATCATACTGACCACTTACACAGGCGAGTACCGACGGCTTCTCACTGAACATCGGTGTCACCTCCTTCCTTGACTGTGGCTATATAATAACCCCTTTTTATGAACAACACATAGCGGCTTTGTGAAATTACTGTGAATAATATAAGAAGATTATCAAACAAACGTAAAAATCGCTTGTGAGTATACAAGAGCAAAAGCGAGCATTTTTAAGAATATCGGAGATTTTACCGAGCTAAATTAAAAAATTTCAAAAAAGTGTTGACAACCCCATAAAACTGTACTATAATCATTAAGCACGACAAAATGAACAGGAGGAATTACTATGTCAACATATTTAGCGAAACCCACAGAAGTGGAACGCAGCTGGTATGTCATCGACGCCGCCGGCAAGCCCCTCGGCAGAGTAGCATCTCAGGCTGCCACCTTGCTCAGAGGTAAGCACAAGCCCACCTTTACTCCCAATGTAGATTGCGGCGACCACGTTATCATCATCAACTGCAAGGACGCTGTGCTCACCGGCAACAAGCTCACTCAGAAGAAGTGGCAGCGTCACACCGGTTATATCGGTCACCTTAAAGAAACCCGTTACGATACCCTGATGGCAACCAAGCCCACCAAGGCTATGGAGCTTGCGGTCAAGGGTATGCTTCCCAAAAACACTCTCGGCAGAAACGCTCTTTTAAGACTCAGACTCTTTGAGGGTGCAGAACACAATCATCAGGCTCAGAAGCCTCAGATGCTTGAAGATTAAGAAGGAGGCAATTGATTATGTACGATAAGACACCTTATTTTTACGGTACAGGCAGAAGAAAAAGCTCTGTTGCCAGAGTAAGACTGTATCAGGGCACAGGCAAAATCACAATCAATGACCGCGACATCGACGATTATTTCGGTCTTGACACCTTAAAGCTCATCGTTAGACAGCCTCTGGCTCTGACCGAGACTGACGAAAAGTTTGACGTTGTTTGCCGTGTTTCCGGCGGCGGCGTTACCGGTCAGGCAGGCGCTATCCGTCACGGCATCGCAAGAGCGCTGCTCCAGTACGACACCGAGAACCTCAGAGGCAAGCTTAAGAAGGCAGGCTTCCTGACTCGTGACCCGAGAATGAAAGAGCGTAAGAAATACGGTCTTAAATCAGCCCGTAGAGCGCCTCAGTTTAGTAAGAGATAAAATTTCACATTGTATCTTTATCAGACCTTTCGATTATTCGGAAGGTCTGTTTCTTTTTGACCACTTCGGGTCCTCGACAGCACAGCCGTCTGCGGCGGAGCTAAAAACAGTGCACTGCACTGTTTTCTTAACGCTCCTACAGTTCTCCAAGAGATAATCATATACTTTGGTTATTTATCAGACCTTCCGTTTTTCGGGGGTCTGTTTCTTTTTGTTGATATATTTTTGCGTTTGTGTTAGAATACTTTTGCAGGGAGTGATGATTATGCTGATGAATAACAACGATTATTTAAAAACGATTGAATCCATAAAATCAGAGATAAAATCAGCGCAGTATAGAGCGGCGGTGAGCGTTAATCGCGAGCTTATTATGTTGTACTACAACATCGGCAAGATCATCAACGAGCACAAGGCTTGGGGCAATAAATTTGTCGATAATTTAGCCGCAGATATCAAGCTGGAATTCCCGAATGTAAAAGGCTATTCGGTGCGAAACCTCAAATATATGGCAAAATTTGCCGAGACTTATTCTGACAAACAATTTGTGCAACAGGTTGTTGCACAAATTCCGTGGGGACAGAATATCATTTTGCTTGATAAAGTAAACGAGGATAATACTCGCCGTTGGTATGCGGAAAAGACGCTTGAAAACGGTTGGACGAGAAATGTTCTGGTGCACCAAATCGAAAGTGATTTGTATAAGCGTCAGGTACTCGCAAACAAGGTAAATAATTTTGAAAAGCTACTTGCCTCCGAGCAGAGCGAGCTGGCTGTTCAGACGATGAAGGACCCCTACATTTTTGATTTTATACCGTTTCGTGAGGATATGGTGGAGCGTGACATAGAAAACGCTTTGATTAAAGATGTTACAAAGCTGCTATTGGAGCTCGGCACAGGATTTGCTTTTCTCGGAAACCAATACCACCTCACTGTCGGCGGCGACGATTTCTATATCGACCTGCTGTTCTATAATCTTAATCTACGCTCGTATGTTGTGATTGAGCTGAAAACAGGAGACTTTAAGCCCGAATACGCGGGTCAGCTCAACTTTTATCTTTCCGCTGTTGACGGAATTTTGAAAAAGGAGCAAGACAATTCGTCTATTGGATTACTGCTTTGCAAGAGCAAAAATGATTTGGTTGCTGAGTATGCTTTAAAGGATATGTCCAAGCCTATCGGCGTAAGCGAATACAAAATCACAAGCAACTTGCCTGAAGAATTGATGAATCAGTTGCCGTCGGTTGAGGATATTCAGAAGAGGATAAAATAATAAATTTAAATATTTTTGATTTCTCCTGTTTTTTGTAAGGGTTTTGTCATAGTCGGTATGTTATTATATAGCCACAGCAAGGCAACGTGACGTTGCATCCACTCCGCCTTTGATAACCAAACATCAAACCACAAACAACATCAACGGCGGGTCAAAACGTTACCTAACCAAAACCGTAAAAAAACTTACTTATAAAGGAGAAATATCATCATGAAAAAGAACATCAGAACAAGAGTATTGGGAACCGTATTAGCTGCTATCTGCGCCGTATCCGCAGGCACCGCAATTTCCGCCGTATCCGCTTCGGCTGCAACCGCAAGAACATCTGTATCCGCAACTCAGGCGGCAAAGAACTGCACCATCAGCTTTACCGGCAAGA
>CAMHCD010000042.1 GCA_946183545.1 uncultured Clostridia bacterium | reverse complement strand
TGACGGAATAAGATTCAAGAAAGCCGTGCGCCTTGAATTGTGCGGTGTTGCCTTATATCTTATTTAATATCCTTACAACGTCCCAAAGCCCGTCCGCAACGTCATACAGCAGGGGCTTTAGTTCTTCCCTCGGGTCATCCAAATCGGGAACAAGAACGGTTTTGCATCCGGCGGCATTAGCCGCCTTGACTCCGTTGACGGAATCCTCCAGAGCAACGCAATCCTGCGGCTCAAAACCGAGCGTTTGAGCGGCATACAGGTATATATCCGGCTTTGGCTTGCCGTTTTTGACCATTCTTGCGCTGACGACCGCATCAAAGTAACCGAGCAGTCCCACGCGTTCCAAATACTCACTTGCCTTATCCGCAGCGGTTGCGGTAGCAAGCGCCACACAGTAGCCGTTGTCCTTTAAATAACGCAGCAGCTTTTCCGCGCCGGGCTTTGCCTCAATGCCGTGCTCCGACACATACGCGTCCATCAGCTCTATCCGCTTATTGCGCACCGCGTCGTAATCAAACGAATCGCCGAAATACCCCTGCAGCCGTTCAACGGCAAACTTCCGCGCCATAGAGCGGATGCTCAGCGCGTGCTCCTTTTGCATGGGGAAGCCGTAGAACTGCGCAGCCTCGCACCAAAACCGCACATACAGCTTTTCCGAATCCAATATCACGCCGTCCATATCGGAGAGTACGCCTTTTATCATTTGTGCACCCCTTTCAATTCGACATTCACTAACACGATGCCGCACGCTATCAGCAGCAGCGACAGCGCGGTAGCCGGTTGAAAAATATTTTCGCCGAGCAGCAAGCCAGAAAGCGCCGTGCCGAACACAGGCACTAACAGATTAAACACAGCGATCCTGCCGGCGGGATGGTACTTTAACAGCGTTGTCCAAACCGAGAACGCCGCCGCCGACACAAGCGCCAGCCAAAGCAAAATCAGCGCGCCCTGCCATTGCAGCAGATCCAGGCTTCCGCCCCATATGGCTCCCGTCACCGTCAGAAAAAGTCCGCCGAACATAAGCTGATACGCAGTGATTTTGATCGGGTCAACCGTTTGCGTTGTCTTTTTTGCGATCAGATTGCCTCCTGCCGCAAAAACGGTCGAGATAAAGATCACGATGTCTCCGAACAGTGTTTCCGGTGAAAATCCGCCGCCGCCGTTGATCAGCAATACGCCGCCGAAGCCTAAAGCACAACCGAGCATTTTAAGGATCGTCAGACTGTCGCTTTTAAAAACCAAGGGTGCGGCAAGCACCGTCAGGAACGCGGCGCAGGCAGTGATGATGGAGGTATTCGTTCCCGTTGTAAAACCGATCCCCCCGTAGGTGAACAGGTATTGCCCCGCAGTCTGAACAGAACCCAGCCAAAACACCGCCTTCCATTCGGAGCGTTGCAGTTTGACAAACCGCTTTTGAAAAACACTGCAGGCACAAAGAACCATTGCCCCCGCAATGAAAAACCGCAGTCCGGCAAACAACAGCATACTGCCGACGTCGCCCTCGGCTATACCAAACGCCTGATACCCTAACTTGATAAACGGAAACGCCGTACCCCACAGCAGGGTGCAAAACACCGCTCCAAGGCAGGCGACGGATTTTTTTTGAAGCAATCGGTTCATCAGCGGTTCAGGTACTCCGATGCCGCGGTTACGCAGTTTGCGCCGTCGGCACAGGCGGTAATTATCTGACGCAAAGGCTTTGTGCGCACATCACCGGCGACAAACAAGCCCTCGCAGGAGGTAGCGCCGCTCTCGTCCGCGATAACAAATCCCGCGCCGTCACAGTCTGCAAGCTCGCGGACAGGCTCGCTGTTGGGCACTATGCCCACAGCCACAAACACTCCGTTGACTGCAAGCTCCCTGCCGTCCTTCAGTTCTACGGCGCTCACGGCTTTTTCTCCCTTTATCTGCGCGACCTCAGCGGTCAGCACAGGCGTTATATTTTCCTTTGCAAACAGTCTGTCCGTCAGGCTTTTTGCCGCGCGGAAGGTGTCGCGACGGTGAACAATATACACATCATGGCAGAAGTTGGACAGGAACAGCGCTTCCGACACCGCAGTGTCGCCGCCGCCTACCACCAGCGCCGTTTTGCCGCGATAGAAGAACCCGTCGCACACTGCGCAGTAGCTGACGCCCTTTCCGGTAAATTCCGCTTCACCCGGTACGCCGAGCGGACGATGAGTCGCGCCGCCGCAGTAAACTACGGTCTTTGCCTGATAGCTGTTTTGAGCGGTTTTTACGGTAAAGATACCGTCGTCCTTAACAACGGACTGCACTCGCCCGTCCGCCATATTCGCCCCCATGCTCTGCGCATGCTCGCGGAACTTCATAACTAAGTCCATACCGCCGATCTTACCCAAGCCGGTATAGTTTTCGACCTCATCTGTCTGAGTCAGCTGACTGCCCATTGAAGCCGCAGTGTCTAGCATCACGTAGTCAAGTCCCGCGCGCTGAGCGTAGATCGCCGCGGTAAGCCCTGCCGCTCCTCCGCCGACGATCACCATATCCAAAACTTTATTTGCCATAACATCACCTTCTCATTAATAGTATAGCTACATTGTAACACAAAAAACGGAGCCGGAAAAGACCGACTCCGCAAATATTTGGAATTTTTTTGTTTTGTGTTATTTATTCTCAGCAACGACCTTACGGATGACCTTGGCGATATGGGGCTGAGTCAGCTCAAAACTATCAAGCAGCTCCCATGCGGGACCGCTGAAGCCGAATCTGTCCTGAACACCGATCTTGGTGACCTTGACCGGACACTCCTCGGTAACGACCTCACAAACCGCGTCCGCAAGTCCGCCTACAACGTTGTGCTCCTCAACAGTGATGATCCTGCCTGTCTCCTGCGCCGCCTTGACGATGATGTCGCGGTCGATAGGCTTTATGGTGTGGATATTGATAAGGCGAGCGTTGATGCCCTCAGCCTCCAGCTCCTTAACAGCCTTAAGAGCTTCGTTTACAACAAGACCTGTTGCGATAACGGCAACGTCGTTGCCCTCGTGCAGGGTAATTCCCTTTCCCAACTCAAAGGTATAGGTTTCGGGATCGTTAAAGCTGTCGATAGCCAGTCTGCCCAAACGGATATATACAGGACCGTCATATGCGATAGCCGCCTTGGTCGCTTCCTTCATCTCCCAGTGGTCGGCAGGATTGAGCACCATCATGTTAGGGATAGCGCGCATGATACCGATGTCCTCAATGCACTGATGGGTAGCGCCGTCCTCGCCTGTGGAGATACCCGCATGGCTGCCCGCGATTTTAACGTTCAGCTCGGGATACGCAACGGAGTTACGGATCTGCTCAAAGGCTCTGCCTGTAGCGAACATGGCAAAGGACGCGGCAACGGGGATCTTGCCTGCCGCAGCCATACCTGCCGCAACGCCGATCATATTGCCCTCGGCGATACCGCAGTCAAAGAAACGGTCGGGATATGCCTTTTGAAAGATACCTGTTTTTGTGGCGGCTGCCAAGTCGGCATCGAGAACCACGATATCCTTATTTTCCGCAGCGAGCTCGCAAAGCGCCTCGCCGAAGCTTTCTCTTGTAGCTTTTTTTACGATCTCAGCCATTAGCACGCACCCTCCAATCGATCGATTTGCGCCTGTAATTCGGCGGTCGCCAGCTCGTACTGCTCCTTGTTGGGAGCAACGCCGTGCCAGCCGACTTGATTTTCCATAAAGGATACGCCCTTGCCCTTGACGGTTTTTGCAAGGATAGCCGTAGGCTTGCCCTTAACGGTTTTTGCCTTGTCAAGCGCGGCGGCGATCTGCTCAAAATCATGGCCGTCGATCTTGATCACCTCAAAACCGAATGCCTCAAACTTCTTGTCAAGCGGCTCGATACCGGCAACGTCCTCTACGGCGCCGTCGATCTGCAAGCCGTTTTGGTCGACGATAACCACGAGGTTGTCGAGCTTGTGGTGAGCAGCAAACATTGCCGCCTCCCAAACCTGACCTTCCTCAACCTCACCGTCGCCCAACAGTGTATAGGTACGATAGTCTTTGTTGTCAAGCTTAGCTGCAAGCGCCATACCGCACGCGGCGGAAACACCCTGTCCGAGTGAACCCGTGCTCATGTCGATACCGGGTGTGCGCTTCATATCGGGATGACCCTGGAGCATTGCGCCCACATGGCGCAGTACAGTAAGCTCGCTCCAGTCAAAAAAGCCCTTGAGCGCCAGCGCCGCATACAGGCTGGGGCAGCAGTGACCCTTTGAAAGCACGAAGCGGTCGCGATCCTCCCAACCGGGATCCTTGGGATCAACGTTCATCTCCTTAAAATACAGGTAGGTAACGATATCCGCCGCCGAAAGCGATCCGCCCGGATGTCCGGATTTGGCGTGATAGGTGCCTAACACGGCGCCCATTCTTGACTTGGCAGCAAGAATTTGCAGCTGCCTGATTTCTGAACTATCCATTATCTAACCATTCCTTTCTTCTTTCCTTGCGCCTTAGGCGCTAAAAGACATGAATGCAACTATAAATATTATACACCAAATCGTTAAGAATTCAACAATCTTTTAGCTGTTTTCTAAAATTGTTGTAAAATACCTAATAACAACCTTGAAACCGCCAATAATTGTGGTATAATTTTATTATCAGGTTTTACATGGAATAAACATTTATTCGGGAGGACACTTTTATGCTTTTGACCGCCGATGTGGGCAATACTAATATCAAGTTAGGATTATTTGACGGCGACACTTTAGTGTACAAGCTCCGCGTTGCCACACATTCCGGCAAAACAAGCGATGAGTTCGCGGTCGATCTGTTCACTTTTTTTCAGATCTATGAAATAAGCGCTCAAAGCGTTACAGCGTCTATTATAAGCTCCGTAGTCCCCAAGGTGACTCAGCCGCTGCGCGAGGCGATCCAAATCGTAACGGGCGTCAAAAGTCTGGTGGTCGGTCCGGGACTGAAAACAGGCATGACGCTTAAGATAGATCATCCCGAAACCTTAGGCGGCGACATAGTCTGCGGCTGCGTCGGCGCTTACGAAAAATACGGCGGCCCGCTGATAATGATCTTCATGGGCACCGCCACGGTGATCGCCTATGTGGACGATCACTTTACCTACCACGGCGGCACCATTGCCCCGGGTGTAGGGATATCGCTTGACGCCCTGACCCAAAACGGCGCGCTGCTGCCGTCGGTGGATCTGCGCGCGCCAAAAAGCGTGATAGGCACAAATACGATAGACTGCATCCGCTCCGGCATTATGCACGGCTCCGCCTGCATGCTTGACGGAATGATAGACAAATTCATTGCCGAGTGCGGCAAGGATTGCCGGATAATCGCCACAGGCGGACTTGCGCCGCAGGTGATCGGCAGTTGCGCTCACACCATAGCCTTTGAGGAAAACATAATCCTTTACGGTTTAAACAGCATTTATCAGCGGAACCGGAAAAATTAGTGTCTGCGGTATATGTAAATCTGCATCAACCACCGCTTGGTGATTGAAATATATTTTATTTGCGTTTCACCCACATTAACGGTGGGGAGACAGCAGGAGGTTATTTTTATGACAAAAACAAGAAAGAATGCATTCCCCGTTTATTTCAAGCCGGTGTTCGGCGCGCTGCTGGCGGCTCTGATCATTTTGCTGACGTTTTTATCCATCAGCCTGCGTATAGGGCCTCTGGTTATCACGCTTAACTGTTTGCCGGTTGCTGTAGGCGCAGTATTTTTGGGACCGGCTTACGGCGCTATTCTGGGTGCGGTGTTTGGTCTTTCCAGCTTTTTCACAAGCTTTACATCCGCTTCGCTGACCACGGTTTTACTGGGCATTTCTCCCTTTTATACATTCTTGATGTGCGTTATTCCGCGCGTGCTCTGCGGTTGGGTGCCCGGACTGCTTTTTAAGGCGCTCCCTAAGAACTCCGAGCCTAAGCGCTTGGCAAGCGCCGCGCTGTGCTGCGGACTGACTACGCTTCTCAACACCACGGGCTTCCTTAGCTTGATGTGGGTATTCTTCAGAGACGCGTTTGTAAGCAACGGCGACGTTATAGGCAAGGTGGGCAGTCAGCCCACGGGCAATGTGTTTGTGTTTATCTTTGCGCTTGCGTCCGTAAACGCTATTATTGAATTTGCGATCAACCTTGTGTTCGGTACCGCAATCAGCCGTGCGATGTTTGCGGTAACAAAAAACAAACTCTGATATATAATTATACTCCTCCGGCAACCGGAGGAGTATACTGTATTATCACATTACAGACAGCGCGTCGAGCAGCCTGTCCGCTGCTTCTTCCTTGGAAAGCAGCGGCAGGTCGGTAACGCCGTCCTTTTTGATCAAAACCAAATGATTGGTATCGGTGCCAAACCCCGACCCGGCGTCCCTGAGGGAATTAGCCGCAATCATATCCGCGTTCTTCCTTTTAAGCTTCGCCTTTGAGTTTTCCAGCATATTTTCGGTTTCCATCGAAAAGCCGCAAATCAGCTGACCCTCTTTTTTATGCGCGCCCAGCCACTGTAAAATATCCTGCGTACGCCTGAGCGGTAGCAACAAGTCCGCTCCATCCCCCGATTTCTTGATTTTTTCGGTTTTGGTTTCGGCAGAGGTATAATCAGCTACGGCTGCGGTCATAATACACCAGTCGTGTTCCGCATAGCAGCCGGCGACCGCCTCAAACATATCTGCTGCGCTTTTTACGGGTATCACACTGACAAATGGCGGCGGCGTGATACCGACAGGTCCTGTAACAAGAGTAACGTCCGCTCCGCGCAGCATAGCCTGACGCGCCGCGGCATAGCCCATCTTCCCTGTGGAATGATTGGTGATAAAACGGACGGGGTCAAGGCTTTCCTGCGTAGGACCCGCCGTGATCAATACTTTTTTTCCTGCCAGGTCTTTTTCACGGGCAATCTCTCTGAGGATATGATCGAGCAGGGTATGTTCGGAGGGCAGCTTGCCCTCCCCCACAGCACCGCATGCAAGATATCCGCTTTCGGGCTGAATAACGGTGACTCCGCGCCGCTCCAAAACAGCAAGGTTTTCCTGCACGGCGGGATGGCGAAACATATTGACGTTCATGGCAGGTGCAACCAAAACCGGACACCGTGCGGCGAGCACAGTCGTACTGAGCATATCATCAGCCAGACCATATGCCATTTTAGCTATAATGTCGGCGGAAGCGGGCGCGATCATGATAACGTCCGCGCGCTCGGCAAGCGCGATATGCTTGACCTCGCTGACGTCGCTGCGGTCGAACGTATCGGTAAGACAGCGGTTTTTGGTGAGCGTTTCAAATGTAACCGGCGTAATGAACTGTTCCGCGTTTTTTGTCATAACAACATTAACGTTGGCGTGAAGCTTGACAAGAGCGCTTGCCAAATTGGCGATTTTATAGGCAGCGATACTGCCGGTAACTCCCAAAAGCACATTTTTATTTTTTAGCATATCAATTACCTCGCATGTAATAGTTATATGGTTCATCCAGAAACAGTATATCAATACTTTACCTCAATGTCAATGACGGAACCATCCGGAAGGCGTTGTGCAAACATTTTTGAAAGCGGTCACGATTATGAAAAACACCGAAAAGCTCCTTGCGTTACTGATAACAACAGAAGACTATATCTCCGGTCAGGCGATCGCCGAACAGCTTTGCATTTCACGTCAGGCGGTATGGAAGGCGATCACCGCGCTGCGCGAGCAGGGGTATGAGATAGACTCCGTTACACGCCGCGGCTACAAGCTGGTTGCCATGCCTAAGCACCTTAACGCTCCTTCGCTGCAAACAAAGCTGCGCACGAGCATGCTCGGAAAAAATTTGGTTCTGCTTGACGAAGTTAAGTCCACCAACGATCACCTAAAGATGCTCGGCGCGCAGGACTGTCCAAACGGCACGGTCGTTGCCGCCCGGCTGCAAACCGCCGGCAAGGGCAGGATGGGCAGAGTTTGGCAGGCAAAGCGCGACAGCAGTATTACGTTTTCGGTACTGCTGCGCCCCCGAATGACCCCTCACGAGGTAGGCGCCGTAACTCCGCTTGCAGGCTTGGCGGTATGCAAGGCTCTGCGCGATTATACGGGACTTGACTGCAAAATCAAGTGGCCGAACGATATCATTGTGGGCAAAAAGAAGCTGGTTGGCATCCTCACCGAAATGAGCGCGGAGTTTGACGCGGTGGAATACCTTATAATCGGCACGGGAATAAACGTCGATCAGGCGGTATTTCCCGAGGAGATCGCGTACAAAGCGACTTCTCTTCTGCTCGAAACAGGCAGGCATTATGACAAAAACGACCTGCTTGCCTGCGTGCTTCAATACATGGAGCAGACCTTTGCCGAAAACGGTTTTTCGTTCTCCGCTGCCGCGCACAGCGAATACAGTGACCTGTGCGCAACCATAGGCAGGAGCGTGACCTTTAAGCGCGGCTCACGGCGCATCAACGGTATGGCGGCAGGAGTAAGTCAGAACGGCGAGCTTAAAGTAATGCTGTCCGACGGCAGCGTCTGCACCGTCAATTCCGGCGAGGTAACTATTCAGGGAATATACTGATAAATAGTTTTTCAAGTAAAAACAGATGTCACAGCGACAATGCGTTTGTGACATCTGTTTTTTATTTTGCTTCACATATTACGATATATCTGCCGTATTTGCCGTTATCAAGCGGCGTACAGGTGACTAATGTCAGCAGCTTTCTTCCGTTTTGTATGACCGTGTCGGTGGTTTGGGTTTGTTCAACCTTTTTGAAACCGATCACCTTATATCGGATCTTCTCCCAAAAGTTCTTGACTGTGACCTCATCGCCTTTTTTCAGATTGCGGATGTTATCAAAAAAGATCCTGCCGATATAACCCGTGTGACCTGCCACCACACAATTGGTACTGGTCTCGTTCAGAGGCAGCGAGGTGTTGTTCATATGTGCCGCGCCGTAGCTCATCATCTCATCATTTGCACCTAAGTAAATCGGAAGGCTCATTCCGATAGTCGGAGCCGAAAGATAAGCGTAAACATAGCCCAGCCCGTATTTTGACATATCGAGCGCCGCGTGCTTATAGTCGTTGGTATCGACCGTGCCCTGATTGTTCAAAATACTTTTATTGTATTTTTTGCTGTCCCTGAGGAGCATGTCGAGCGACTCCTGAAAGGTCATGCGATGGTCGGAGGTGCGCTGATAGCTTCCGCCGCCGCTGCTGAACCAAGTTGTATTGCGCGTCCACTTTATCGGATAGCCCTCGTCGTCTACGATGTGACGCTTTTTTGCCTCCTCAAAGGTGGTAACGGGAGTGCCGTCCGACGGATCGGTCACACTTTCGACCACATTATTTACTTCTTCCTCATAGGTTTCGATCGCACCGTTTGCCTTGATTTTGCCTACCTCGTTGGATACAGTGGGGAACGCCAAAAAGCCAACGCCCGTAAGCAACAACACCACGGCAATAACGGTAACTATCTTTTTCCACATAATTCAACAATCCTTATTTTCTTGCCTTAAAACGCGTACAAAGAACTGCCGTCCTCTGTCAGCGCGGCGATCTTCCATTCGCCGTTTACCTTTGCCAAATCAAAATAATATGTTTTGACCGTACTGCCGGGATCAATGGAATCGGTTAATTCTGCCGTAATGATACAACGCTCGGTAATGGCAGTGACAGTCAACACCGACGGGAATCGTTCAACTACAGCATCCCGATAGGTTTCAAAGTTGACGCCGCCGCTTATGGTCTTTATGGATGTGATCCGGCTGTTGACCATGCCGCTGTCAAATTCATCCGTTATTGCCGAAAAGGTGTATGAATCAGCCATATACTGATCCTCATCAAACAGATACGGCTTTAGATACGATAGATCTCCCTGATGATTGAGCGAAGCGGTAAAGGCGTCCACTACCTTGCTGCTGCCGTTGCCGATCGTGTTGAACACCAACAGTGCCGCAAATCCGCCGATCGCCAATACAACTACCGCAACCACAACAGCGATGATGACCGGCAATTTGGATTTCTTTTTAACTGCGGTCATCTGCATTTGCTGTCCGTACGGAGCAGGCTGCACATTATAACCGTAAGCGGGATAAACAGTATTTGGCGTACCCGGCGCATAGTTTTGCGCAGGCTGCTGTACAGGTTGCTGAAACTGCTGTTGAACAGGCTGTTGAGCAGGAGCCTGCTGCACGGGGTTTTGCGGGCTGTAGTCATATTGATAAAATGCTTCGGCAGGAGCTTCTCCGGCTCGGTCCATAGGCTGAACGGGAGGATCGGCAGCCGAAATCGTCGATTCGTCTTGACTATCGGAGATCATCAAAGACATACCGCACATCGGGCAAAATTTGGAATAAGCTCCGATTTTGGCTTTGCACTTCGGACACTGCATATTATTCTCTCCTTATCATTAACTTTTCCTGCGCGCAAAACGCCGCGCACAGATCGCTGTTTTTATTATAAAGTATTTGTCCAGAAAATTCAACATATTTGCAGGAATTGTATTCAGCAGCGGGTTCTTTTCCTCTATATAGTCATAATTCCTGCGATAAAGAATTGACAGCCGCTTTGTAATAAGCTATAATATCAAGTGCAAAAAGCACTAAAATCCGTTTATTTGCAAAAACAACACTAAACACCACAAAGGAGAGATGATTGATGTTTTGTGAAAAATGCGGCAATCAATTGCCCGAGGGCTCAAAGTTCTGCGACAAGTGCGGAACTCCGATCGCTGCTCCGATCCAACAGCCGGAACAGCAGCCGGTTCAACCTCAACCCGCAGCGCCTGTTGAGGAAGAAGCTCCCACCGAATCATTGTATCAGTATAATTTCAAACAAGAGGCGTCCCAGCAGCAGGGTGCTCCCAATCAAGATTTCCAGCCTGCGCAACAGCAGGGTGCTCCCAATCAAGAGTTCCAGCCTGCACAGCAGCAGGGTATTTATCCTCAGCAGTATCAGCAGGCTGTAATGCCCTACGGTCAAACCGCTGCCAAAGCGCCCAAACAGCCTATGTCCGATAAAACAAAAAAGCTTATTCTTTTCGGCGGTATCGGCGCAGGCGTTTTGGTCATCATTTTAATCGCGCTGTTTGCATTTATTATTCCGGCATTCAACAAGGTCGATGCTATCAAATATGTTGATGTTTCCTTCAGCAACAGCGACTCCACCGTATATAACGGCGAAATCAGAGGCAGCGCTTCGGTTTCCGCATCCGACATATATATTGATAAGCTCGGAGACGCCGAAACCAAAAAGCTGGCGGAAAATCAAAGCAAGCTTGAAAAGCTTGCCAGCGGCGATTACTCCTATGAAGATCTGCTTAAGGATTCACAAGCAGTTACAAAGGCTTCCGCTGTCAGCAATATCGTCAACAAGCTTGAAGTAGACTGCAAGATCAAGGGTCAGGAAGTCAAAAAGGACAGCTCCTCATCCTCTGACAGCAGCTCAAGCGTGTTCGAGAATGCAAAAAATACAGACACCCTGATCGTTACCGTTAAATGGCCCAAGGAACCGATCAAGATCAAGGAGATCGAGCAGCAGGAAGCCCTTGCAGGTCTGAGCTTTGACAAAACCGACAAAAGCATTGAGATCAAGCTTGAGGACGAACTCAAGAGCAGCAAGCTTAATATCGTAGAAAAGACCGAGTTTGACTTTGTAAAGTATATTAATGATAAAAAACTGATCAAAATCAACGGTACTCCCGACTATTATCCCAAGGCTTATTTAGGCGAGTTTGAGTACAAACTGGGTCAATACACCTTCTCAAACAAGAGCACCGAAAAAGACAGCTATCACAACTACAACAAAGTAGTTGTAACAGACAGCAAGGACACCTCCAAGGATATTTCGTTCTACGTCAACTTTGATTCCGTCGAGAGCGCTGTAGAGAACGATGAGATCGAATACGAGATCAACAGCGGCACAGAGCATATTTACAATACCGATGTGTTCATCACAAACACAGAGGGCAAGTTCAAGTATAAGCCCAACCATGCGCTGACTCTGGACGAAGCAAAGAAGAACTCCGAAAAAATCTCCGAAGCAATCAAGGCTAACATCAGCACTATCGATACTTCCATCAAGGATTCCTCGCGCTTCTCTGTTGAGGAGATCTACTACTGCGTTGAAAACGATGAGCCGGATGACGAGAACGCAAAGCTCTACATCTTCTACAAGAACAGTGCTACCGGCAAGTATAAATACATCACAGCTACTCATACTTACCTGGCGGACGACACGTTCTTCTATGGAAGTGCAAGCGATTCATGGAGCAGCTACTCAAGCTTAGCGGATTCCAAGCAATACGTAAGTCCCTTCTATAAGTACTCCAAGGACGACTACACTACAACAAAAGTTTACTGATCTATTTAGTTTTTTAGCCTCCCCGCGGAACCTCACCGCAGGGAGGCTTTTTTATGTGAAGGCTGTATCATAATAAAGTCTGAAATTATTTATTATTTTCTTCCTCTTGCCTCTTGACAAAACTTAAACGGTAGTATATAATTTAATTGAGCTCAATCGAATTGAGTTAAAAACATTATTGCGGAGGTTTATCATGTCAATTTATGATTTTACTGTTAAGGACGCAAAGAAAAACGACGTTAACTTAAGCGACTACAAGGGCAAGGTTCTGCTTATTGTCAACACCGCGACCGGCTGCGGCTTTACACCTCAGTATGAGGGACTTCAAAACCTGTACGAAAAATACAACGAGCAGGGCTTAGAGATTTTGGACTTCCCCTGCAACCAGTTTGGCAACCAAGCGCCCGGCACCGAGGACGAGATCGTCAGCTTTTGCCAGCTGCGCTATCATACCGCCTTTAAGCAATTTGCAAAAATCGAGGTCAACGGCGCAAACGAGGAGCCACTGTACACCTTCCTTAAAAAACAGCAGGGCGGCGTAATGGGCAGCAAGATCAAATGGAACTTCACCAAGTTTTTGGTTGACCGGGACGGCAACGTAGTAGACCGTTTTGCCCCCACCGTTACCCCCGAAAAAATAGACGGCAAAATAAAGGAGCTGCTGTAATGCGTTATTCTTACCAACCGCGCGGGATCTGCGCAATGCAAATAAACTTTGATTTAAACGACAACATAGTAAGCAATATTGAATTTATAGGAGGCTGCAACGGCAACCTCAAGGCTATATCCAAGCTGGTTGACGGCTGGACGGTGGAGCAGATTGAGGACAAGCTGCGCGGCAACACCTGCGGCAGAAAACCTACCTCCTGTGCCGACCAGCTCGCAGTGGCGGTCAGAACCGCCTACGACAAGGAGCAGGCAAGCTGATGGCGGACATGCAAAACGACGCGCTCCTTCTTGACAATCAGCTCTGCTTTCCCCTGTACGCCGCCTCACGCGAGGTAGTAAAGCGATATCGTCCGCACTTAGACGAAATCAACCTTACCTACACCCAGTACATCACAATGCTTGTTATGTGGGAGCGCGGTCAGTGCAGCGTCAAGGAGCTGGGAAAGCGGCTGTATCTGGATTCAGGCACGCTGACTCCCGTGCTCAAAAGCCTGGAGCAAA
>CAMHCD010000041.1 GCA_946183545.1 uncultured Clostridia bacterium | reverse complement strand
GATAGAAACGGCTTCTGTCATAGAAACCGTCACCGTCAGCCGTCAAAACGGGGCGCTGTGTTATACCTTTTATAAGCTGTCCTCCCAAGCCAAGCCGCCGCATACGGATATAGAGGCGGACAGCTTTGAACAGGCGTGTGATTTCGCAAGACGGCAGTATATTCCGCATTTGTCGCTTGCCAAGCTTCGTTTGATGATGATCGACCGCACGGTGAGTAAAAGCGTATTGCCGCGCGACATCGCGTATATTTCCACACAGACCTATTTTTCGCCGGTAGCTTATGTGTGTTTGTGCGACGAGGGAGCGTTGCGACTTATCAAAAATGACCGAGGCGCGCAGTCTCGTGTTGAGGAACAGCTGCGGTTGTGTCAACAGCAGCACCCGTTTGTAAAACTCGATTATCTGTCGATTTTTAACAGTTTGGATAGGCAGAAAGAAAACAGCGTTTCCATCGCTTGCGTTAATTCTAAAAACGAATTAAAAGCAAATGTTGAAAATATAACCGCCCAAAACCGCTCATTTTGGTAAAATATTAAGGTTTTATTCAATTTAGGTCTTTATCTTTAGGAAGTTTTGTAGTATAATAGTTATTAATTATAGATTATTATAGTCCGTAACTATACCCAAATTGATGAAGGTGGTGGCAATATGTCTGGGTTTTCCGTACCCTTATCCGAAATCGTTGAACGGCTGGACCTCAGCAGCGTCTATGTTGCCGAGAATTACAAGGACATTCGTATCTCTACCGTTGAGATCAACCGACCCGGCTTGGAGCTGACCGGTTACTTTGAATTCTTTGACAATAAAAAGATCCAGGTGCTGGGCAACACCGAGTTTGCCTATCTGGGCAGGTTTGGCTCAGAAGCGCAGCGAATGGTAATCGACTCCATTTTCAGCTTTGGACCGCCGGCGGTCATCATTTGCCGCCATATCGAGCCGTCCAATGTGATTTTGGAGAGCGCAAAGCTGCACAAGGTCTCCATATTCCGCAGCGAGGAGACTACGTCCGATTTGACCGCCCGTCTTGTATCTTTCCTAAACCGTGAGCTGGCTCCGCGCATTACGCGCCACGGAGTGCTGGTGGAGGTATACGGCGAAGGTTGTCTGCTTGTAGGCGACAGCGGCGTAGGTAAGAGCGAGACCGCGATCGAGCTTATCAAGCGCGGTCACCGTTTGGTTGCTGACGATGCGGTCGAGATCCGCCGCACATCCGCAAACACCTTGATAGGTACCTCGCCGCAGAACATACGCCACTTTATCGAGCTGCGCGGTATAGGTATAATAAACGCCCGCAAGCTCTTTGGTATGGGCGCGGTAAAAACCGACGAAAAAATCGACATGGTGGTCAACCTTGAGATTTGGGACAATACTAAGGTTTATGACCGTATGGGACTCGACAATGAGTATATGCAGATACTCGGAGTAGAAGTGCCTACCATGACTATACCCGTCAAGCCCGGACGTAACTTAGCGGTCATCATCGAGGTCGCCGCCATGAACAACCGTCAAAAGAAGATGGGCTACAACGCCGCCAAGGATCTGCTTGTGTGCCTGGGAATGGATCTGGGGTCTATGCCTGAGCCTACCAAGACTGTGCTTGATGTTTGGGAGTAAAATTCTAAATTAGAAATATAACTGTAATCGGGGGAACTATGAGTAAAGCAGAAATAATATACAATATGGCTGAGCTGTCCGGATGTGAGGCTTACAAAGACGAGCCGATGAGCCGCCACACTTCATTTAAGATCGGCGGTAACGCGGAAGCTTACATAAAGGTCAATAATATATCTCAGCTTAAAGCGATAATCAAGGAGTGCCGCGAGGCAGGCGTCAGCTTTTTGCTGATAGGCAACGGCAGCAACATACTCGTCAGCGACGAGGGCTTGCAGGGCGTTGTGGTCAAGCTGAGCGGAAAGTTTAAAAATATGTCGCTGCTGGACGAAACCACCGTCTACTGCGGAGCAGGCGCGTCGCTTGCCTCTCTGTGTAAATTCGCCCTTAACAGCGGACTGTCCGGACTTGAATTTGCTTGGGGTATCCCGGGCTCTGTCGGCGGCGCGCTGTTTATGAACGCCGGAGCTTACGGCGGCGAGATGAAGCAGGTGGTACACAGCGTATCACACCTGACCCCTGCGGGCGAAATCGGCAGGATCGACCGCGATGATCTGGGCTTTGGCTACCGCACCAGCGTTTACCGCAAAAACGGATGCATTATTACCGGAGCGGTCATCAAGCTGAAAAAGGATAATCCCGACGATATCCGCGCGCGTATGGAGGACTTTATGGGCAGACGCAGCGACAAGCAGCCGCTCGATTATCCCAGTGCAGGTAGCGTGTTCAAGCGTCCCGAGGGAGCGTATGCAGGCGCGCTTATCGAGCAGTGCGGCTTAAAGGGAAAATGTCGCGGCGGCGCTCAGGTCAGCGAAAAGCACGCGGGCTTTATCATCAACCGAGACAAAGCGACTGCCGCCGACGTACGTGCGCTGATCCGCGAGGTGCAAACCACTGTCGCAAATGAAACCGGATATCAATTGGAATGTGAACTGATTATACTTAACTGACGGAGGCGCTATGGAATTTGTAATCGTCACGGGCATGCTTGGCGCGGGAAAAACATCCGCGCTGCATGTGTTAGAGGATTTAGGCTATTACTGTGTTGACAATATTCCTGCGGCGCTCTTAGACACGCTGTATATACTATGCGAAAACACAAAAAACGACTTAATGAGCAGGGTTGCCGTAGTTATTGACGTGCGCAGCAACCAAAATTATCAAACAATGGTTTGGCAGCTTGAGGGGTTTAAACGAAACCATAAAGAGATCAAGATATTGTTTATTGACGCCAAGTCAGATCAAATAATCGTTCGATATAAGGAAACCAGGCGCAGACATCCGCTTGCAGACCGCATGAAGGACGGCTCCTTAGCCGAGGCTGTGGAGTTTGAAAAGTTTTTGATGGAGCCGATCAAGCGTATTGCCGACTACACAATAGATACCACTTTGATGTCCAACAAGCAGCTGCGCGAACGCGTTACCGCCATGTTTATGGGCGATACCTTGCAGGGCATCACGCTGACCTTTATGTCCTTTGGCTTTAAATACGGAATTCCTGCCGAAGCGGACACGATTTTGGATGTGCGCTGTCTGCCGAATCCGTTTTATGTTCCCGAGCTAAAGAACCTAACAGGCTTGGATGAAGCGGTGCGCGACTATGTGCTGGGAAGTGAAGAAACGCGTGAATTTATTGAGCACACCATCGGTCTGTTTGATTTTGCTGTTCCGCTTTATTCAAAGGAGGGCAAAAGCGAGCTGGTGGTGGGTATCGGCTGCACGGGCGGCAAGCACCGCAGTGTTACGATAGTGCGCGAGCTTAACCGGCACTATGAACAAAGGGGCTACCGCTGCGTCATCCAGCACCGCGATGTGAGTAAAGAATAGGAGGAACCGTGTCTTTTTCTTCCAACGTAAAAAAAGAGCTTTGCGGCGTGCAGACGTTCGACAAGGAGCTGCTGCGTGCGGAGCTGTACGGCATTTTGCTGTTTGGTAAGGTTTTTTCCGCTGACGCAATAGTTTTTACCACCGAGAGCTCGTATGCGCTTAAGCGCGCGTCGATGCTGCTCGAAAACCTGTACATGCCCATTATAGAAAAGCATACCGCCCTGCGCACAAAAGCTGACCACAGCCACCTGTATAGGCTGTCGCTGATAGACACGGGGGACTGCAAAAGAATATACGAGGATTTCGGTCATGTGCCGGGTCAGGTAACGCTGCGCGTAAACCGCGCCGTGATTTGGGGAGAGGAGCTTGCCGCCGCCTTTGTACGCGGTGTATATTTGAGCTGCGGTTCGGTGTCGGATCCCATGAAGAGTTATCACGCCGAGTTCTGTGTTTCCCGCAAAAACCTGAGCAGGGATCTGTGCAAAATACTGACCGAGGTGACCGAATGCGCCTTTACGCCCAAAACCGTAGAGCGCAGCGGCAATTACATCGTGTATTTTAAGGGCAGCGAGCAGATATGCGACCTGCTTACCTATATGGGCGCTCCTGTCAGCGCTATGGAAATAATGGGCACCAAGGCTATAAAGCAGGTGCGCAATAACGTCAACCGCCGCATAAACAGCGAGGTTGCAAATATAGGCAAGGTCGCCGCGGCTTCTGCCAGACAGCTCGAGGCGATAGATATAATTCAAAAAACAAAGGGCTTGGAATCTCTTCCGCAGGACGTAAAGGAGATCGCTTATCTGCGGCTCGAGAATCCCGAAATGTCGCTGCGTGATTTAGGACAACATCTAAGTCCGCCCATAAGCCGCAGCGGAGCAAATCACCGCATGCAGCGCCTGCTGGAATATGCCGGTTTATCGGAGGAGCACAAAAATGGATAATAATATAACGCTTGAAGCTGCCGTTGCTCAGCTTGAACAGCTTGTAAACGATTTGGAAAACAAGCCTATGATGCTTCGCGACAGCGTAAATACATACAAAAAGGCTCAGGAGCTGCTGACATTTTGCTTCCGCGAGCTTAACGATATTAAGGGCGAGATCACCGATATCAACGAGGAGCTTTTGCGCCTTCAGGGTGAGTGCGCACAGAACGCGCAGGATGAACAAAGCGCGTTTTCGGAGGAATAATATGGACAATCAATTTTTACCCATGATAGAAGAACAGCTGTTAAGCTTTTTGCCGAGCGAGGACTGCAAGGAAAAAAAGCTTATCGAAGCCATGAAATACAGTATGGAAGCAGGCGGAAAACGCGTGCGTCCTCAGCTGGTGCTTGAGTTCAATAATGTTTGCGGCGGAAATCCCGACGCCGCTATGCCTTTTGCGGCAGCGGTCGAGATGATCCATACTTATTCGCTTATCCACGACGATCTGCCCTGCATGGACAACGACGATCTGCGCCGCGGAAAGCCGGCTAACCATAAGGTGTTCGGAGAGGATACTGCGCTTTTGGCAGGAGACGCCCTGCTGACTCTCGCGTTTGAAACGCTTACCTGTGACCGCGCGGTTATTTTTGCGGGCAACACCGCATGCCGCCGCGCCGTCAACCGCCTTGCAAAGTACGCCGGAGCAAACGGAATGGTCGGCGGTCAGGTGATCGACCTGATGAGCGAGAACACTCAGGTGCCTCTGGAAACTATCCGCGAGATGGATTATAAAAAAACCGCCTGCCTTATTAAAGCGGCTTGCGAGCTTGGCTGTATCAGCGCTTCCGCGGACAAGGCTCAGGTGCTGGCGGCAGGACGCTACGGCGAGTGTCTGGGTATAGCGTTCCAGATACAGGACGATATCCTCGACTGCACCTCGACCGACGAGGAGCTCGGCAAGCCGGTTGGCAGCGACGAGCAGAATAAAAAGTCCACATATGTTTCGCTGCTCGGTCTTGAAAAGGCGCGTGAGATGGTCACCACCTTGACCGACTCGGCGATCGCCTCGCTTAGCTTGTTTGAAGGCGATACTTCTGCGCTCAGGAGCTTTGCGCAAAGCTTGGCTAACAGGAGCAATTAATTCTTTTTAAGAAATATAGGGTTAGATGATTTATGAGTGAATACAAGCTCTTGGCTTCCGTATCATCTCCGGATGATGTGCGCAAGCTCAGAGAGGAACAATTAACACAGCTGTGTGAAGAGATCCGAGAAAAAATGATCGAAGTGGTATCTGTCAACGGCGGTCACCTTTCGCCGAATCTCGGCGTGGTCGAGCTCACCGTTGCGCTGCACCGAAGCTTTGATTTCCCAAAAGACAGCGTTGTGTGGGACGTCGGACATCAAAGCTACACCCACAAGCTGCTCACGGGCAGGTTCGGTGAGTTTGATACCCTGCGTCAAAAGGACGGCATCTCGGGGTTCCCAAAGCGTGAGGAAAGCGCGTATGACGACTTCAACACCGGTCACAGCAGCACCTCGATCTCTGCGGCGTTCGGAATTGCAAACGCAAAGCAGCTCAGCGGTGACAACAGCTATACTATAGCGGTAATAGGAGACGGCTCGCTGACAGGCGGACTTGCCTTTGAAGCCGTCAACAACGCAGGCCGTTACAATAAGAATTTTATAGTAGTGTTAAACGACAATAAAATGTCGATCTCAAAAAACGTGGGAGCTATCCCGCGTTACCTTACTACCGTTCGCATACAGCCGTGGTACATACGCGTAAAAAACGTGACTGTGCGCGTGCTTGCAAAGATACCTTTGATAGGCAGATTGCTGCAGGCGTTTTTGCGCAAGAGTAAATCCAAAATGAAAAACCTCGTATATAAGAACACGTTGTTTGACTGCTTTGGCTTTACCTACTTCGGTCCTATCGACGGTCATAATATAGAGGAGCTCGAAAACGCCTTTAAGGTGGCAAAAAAAGAAACAGGCCCCGTGCTGCTGCATGTGGTCACCACCAAGGGCAAGGGTTACCGGCCGGCAGAGGATAACCCCGGCGAATTCCACGGTATCGGTCAGTTTGACATCGATTCCGGCGAACCGTTATCCAGTCACTGGGGCTTTTCCGCCGAGTTCGGAAAAACAATGTGCGAGCTTGCTCAAACCGACCCCAAAATATGCGCTATCACTGCCGCTATGGCAGGAGGAACCGGTCTGTCGAACTTTTCCAAGCAGTTCAAGCGCAACTTTTTTGACGTTGGCATAGCGGAGGAGCACGCCGTCACCTTTGGCTGCGGCTTGGCTTCAAGGGGCTACCGCCCTGTATTTGCCGTGTACTCCACGTTTTTGCAGCGAGCTTACGATCAGCTTATACACGACGCGGCGCTCGGCAAAAACCATATCGTGCTCGGCATCGACCGCGCCGGTATAGTCGGCGACGACGGCGAGACCCATCAGGGCGTATTTGATGTTTCAATGCTCAACTCGATCCCCGGTTCGGTCATTTATTCGCCGACGTATTTTGAGGGACTTCGTCTTGCTTTGAAGGACAGTATATATAAACAAACAGGACTTGCCGCGGTGCGCTATCCGCGCGGCGGCGAGCTTTACAAGCCGGAGGGCTTCGGCAGCGAGAGCATAGACTACAATACCTTCGGCAATCCAAACGTGGATTACCTTATCGTTACCTACGGCAGGCTTTTTTCCTACGCTTGCCGGGCAAAGGAGATGCTCGAGCAGCAGGGTATCGAGGTAAAGCCAATCAACACCCAAACCGTTAACTTTGCCTCACGCTTCAAGGACGTTTGGTTCTTTGAGGAGGGCATAAAAAACGGCGGTATAGCTAAGAATTTCAGCGATTTGCTGGCGCTTACTCCGTTTAGCGGCAATTATCATATAAAGGCAATAAACGATAAGTTTGTCAAGCAGATGTCAGTCAACCAGGCGCTTGCCATGTTAAAGCTGGACAGCGAGGGTATGACCTGCGTCATCAAAAAGGATATAGGATATGAAGAAACGACTTGACGTACTGGTATATGAAAAGGGTCTTGCCCCCAGCAGGGAAAAGGCAAAGGCTATCATCATGGCAGGACAGGTGTACGCCGACAACCAAAAGGCGGATAAATGCGGCACCGTTTATGAGGAGACCGTAAGCATTGAGGTGCGCGGAAACGCCATGCCTTATGTAAGCCGCGGAGGTTATAAGCTTGAAAAGGCGATGGAAAGCTTCAAGCTTGACTTGAACGGCAAGATAACAATGGATATCGGCGCGTCTACGGGCGGTTTTACCGACTGTATGCTGCAAAACGGCGCAAAAAAGGTGTATGCCGTTGACGTAGGCTACGGCCAGCTTGCGTGGAAGCTGCGCACCGACGAACGTGTTGTAAACCTTGAACGCACGAACATGCGCAAGGTCACGCGTGAGCAGGTGCCCGACCCGATAGACTTTTTCTCGGTGGACGTTTCCTTTATCTCCCTTCGTCTTATACTGCCGGTGGCGCGTGAGCTTATGGCGGATAACGCTCAGGCTGTGTGTCTTATCAAGCCGCAGTTTGAAGCCGGACGGGAAAAGGTCGGCAAAAAGGGAGTAGTACGCGACCCAAAGGTGCATGAGGAAGTGGTGGAAGGTATCCTAAACTTCTGCCTTGATAACGGCTTTGATGTGCTGGGGCTTGATTATTCGCCCATCAAGGGACCCGAAGGCAACATAGAGTATCTGGTATATCTGCAAAAATCCGAAGACCCTAAGTCCGCGGTCGATATTACCCCGCAGGAGCTTGTGGCTCGTTCGCACGCTCAGCTCGATAAATAGGAGATTCTAATGAAGATTGCCATTATCGTGAATTTAACAAAAGAAAAAGCTATTTCCTGTACACGCGACATCATCCGTTTGCTGTGCTCCAACGGCGCAGAGGTACTGATGCCGCCTGATTGCAGGAATTACTATAAAAACGAAGCTGTGGTTATTTGCGACAGCATAGAGGAGATGTTCGCTCAAAGCGACATAGCGGTCACCGTAGGCGGCGACGGAACGATAATCCACGCGGCAAAGTACGCGGCGCGTTCAGCTACACCGCTGATCGGTGTCAATGTGGGCAGACTCGGCTTTGCGGCAAACGTCGAGACCGATGAGATAGAAAGCCTGCTAAAGCTTTTGAGCGGAGACTATTCCTCGGAAAGCCGCATGCTGCTTGACGTTGAGGTGCAAAAGCCCTCCGGCTCGCAGCATTACCTTGCAGTCAACGACGCTGTAGTGGCACACGGTCAGCTTTCCAAGATAGTTGACCTGCACCTGTGGCTTGACGGCGAGGAGATAGCAAAATACCGCGCCGACGGTCTGTTGTTTTCCACTCCCACAGGCTCCACGGCTTATTCGCTGTCAGCCGGAGGTCCCATTTTGTCGCCCCAGATGGAGTGTATGCTCATGACCCCGGTGTGTCCTCACTCGTTGTTTTCTCGTTCGGTACTGTTCGAGGGCAACGCCACACTGTCTGTCACGGTCAATATTCCGCCTCAGTGCAGCTGTTTACTGACGGTTGACGGTGAGCAAAACATAAATATCGAAGAAGAGGACAGAGTGATCGTCCGCGCGTCGGAGCTGCGGCTGAATCTTCTCTCTGTCAGAACATATAATTTTTATCGCAGACTAAATGAGAAACTAAAAGAAAGGGAGCTGTCATGAAAAGCGGACGACATGATAAAATCCTGAGTATCATTTCAGAGTATCCGATAGAGACTCAGGATGAACTGATGAAAAAGCTGCTTGAATCAGGCTATAAGGCTACTCAGGCTACTATATCACGTGATATAAAGGAACTCCGTTTAGTCAAGGCCTTAGGCAGCAACGGAAAATACCGTTATGTAGCCGGGTCGGGCTCCGCTGATATGCGTTCCAACTTTGCCGGCATTTTCGGCAGCTCTGTTTTGTCCATCGACAACGCGCAGAACATAGTGGTGGTCAAGACCCTAAGCGGTACCGCAAACGCCGTTTGCGCCGCGTTGGATTCTATGGATAATACCGTTGTGGTGGGCACAATTGCAGGCGACGACACTATATTTATCGCCTGTCGCACCACCGAGAGCGCGCAAAACATGGCGGGGGCGCTAAAGCAATATCTGTATGATTCCGCAAAGTAAGGGCTGATTTGCCCGTAACCGGAGATGAAACCATGCTTCAAACCTTATATATAGAAAATATCGCGGTCATTGAAAAAACTTCGATCGACTTTGCCGGGGGACTTAACGTGCTCACCGGTGAGACCGGCGCAGGTAAAAGTATAATCATTGACGCGATCAATGCCATATTAGGTCAGCGTACCTCTAAGGATATCATCCGCACGGGAGCAAAGACCGCTTTTGTCAGCGCGCAGTTTGATTCTGTGGGTGAGGCGGTGCAAAGTGCCCTTGAGGAGCTCGGTGTCCCGTCCGAGGACGACACGCTCATCTTGCAGCGCACGCTTAACATAAGCGGAAAGAGCGTGTGCAAGATCAACGGCAGACCTGCCACGGTCTCAATGCTGAAAACGCTTGGCCAGAGCCTTATCAATATCCACGGTCAGCACGAAAGCTACGAGCTGTTTTCTCCAGAAACGCATGTCGATTATATCGACAGCTACGGCGGCTGCGAAAAGCTTTTGAGCGATTACCGTGAAAAGTACCGTCAATATAAAATTCTTCAAAAGAAATTAAACGAAGCCAATACCGATGAATCCGAGCGTCTGCGTGAGATCGATCTGCTGCAGTTCCAAACGCAGGAGCTCTTTGACGCCGACGTTCAGCCGGGCGAGGAGGAGCAGCTTGATACCGAACGCTCGGCGCTTATGAATTTTGAAAAAATCGCTTCTCAGCTCAATAAGGCTCGCATGCTGCTTGACGGCGAGGACGCAAACGGCGGCAGCGAGACTATCGACCTTGCCGCTACCGCAATGCAAAACGCGGCAGCGTACAGCGAGGAATACAGTTCGATCGCGGATAGTCTTACCGACATTTACTACAACCTCCGCGATGTAAGCGATAGCATCCATGCGGCTATCGACGATTTGGAGGAAGACCCTCACCGCTTAGAGGAGATCGAGGAACGCCTCGACCTGATCAACCGCCTAACGCGCAAATACGGCTGCGAGGCAGACGAGCTTCCGGCGGTAGCACAGGCAATGCAGCAGCGGCTTGAAGAGCTGCTGCTTTACGACCAAAACCGAGACGCGCTTATAAACGACTGCTCAAACGCAAAGCAGGCGGCAATGGACGCCGCGACCGCGCTGAGCGTTCTGCGCCGTAAAACCGCAAAGGAATTTGCCGTGCAGGTAAAAAAAGAAATGCAGTTTTTGAATATGCCTAATGTCGAGTTGGTGCCGTGCTTTGAAACGGTGGAAATGAACCCAAAGGGTATAGATAAGGTGGAGCTGCTCATCTCCGCCAACCCCGGCGAAACTCCGCGGCCGGTGGCAAAAATCGCGTCGGGCGGTGAGCTGTCGCGTATGATGCTCGCCATAAAAACCGTACTTGCCGCCACCGATCACGTTGACACGCTGATTTTTGACGAGGTCGATACGGGTATTTCGGGCTCCGCCGCCGAAAAGGTCGGTTTAAAGCTGCTCGAGGTCTCCCGTTCCTCACAGGTTCTCTGCGTTACGCATCAGGCGCAAATAGCCGCGCTTGCGGATACTCATTACCTGATCTGCAAGCAGGTTGACGACGGACGCACCTTCACCGATGTCACTCCGCTCGACAGAGAAGGCAGGGTAAAGGAGCTCGCGCGTATAATCGGCGGCGTAAATATAACCCAGGCTGCGATTTCGCACGCCGAAGATATGCTTAGGGTAAATGAATAGTGAATAATGAATAATTACAGTTCACTAAATGAAAAACAGGAAGGAAGCTGACTTTGAAGCTGTGGACAGTCGCTCCGCTCGACAAGGCGGAGGCAACCAAGCTGCAAACTGAATATGATTTGCCCTCGATCATAGCAATGCTGCTGCAAATAAGGGGTATAAAAACACGTGATGAGATCGAGGACTTTCTCTATAACGAGTCCGTCATTGCCTCTCCGTTTGAGATAAAGGATATGGACAAGGCGGTAGCCCGCGTGCGTAAAGCGATAGACAGCGAGGAATTTATCTGCGTCTACGGCGATTACGACGCCGACGGCGTTACCTCAACCGCGCTGCTGTATTCTTATTTGGAGGCTGTGGGCGCAAATGTGATGTACTACATACCCTCGCGAGAAACCGAGGGATACGGCATGAACAAAAACGCCGTCACTCTGCTGCATCAAAAGGGCGTTAAGCTAATCGTGACGGTGGATAACGGTATTGCCGCCAACGAGGAGATCGACTACGCCAAAACCCTCGGCATGGACACGGTCGTGACCGACCACCATATGCCGCTTAAAACGATACCCAACGCGGTCGCCGTGGTAGATCTGCATCAAAAGGACTGCCCGTCACGCTTTAAGCAGTTGTCCGGCGTAGGCGTGGCGTTCAAGCTTATGATGGCGCTGGAGGGCGAGTACTGCGACACCGACGCGCTGCTGGACAATTACGCCGATCTGCTCAGCTTGGGCACCATCGGCGATATCGTTGATTTAAAGGGCGAAAACCGCGTGTTTGTAAAGCGCGGACTTTACAGCCTTGCCAATACCGACCGTCCCGGCATTGCTGCTTTGATGAACGCGTCGGGACTAAAGGACAGGGAGCTGACCGCCGGTCGAGTTTCCTTTACGCTGGTTCCGCGTATCAACGCCGTGGGCAGACTGGGACTTTCCGGAAAATCCGTAACGCTTCTGCTCACCGAGGATGACAGCGAAGCGCGCGAAATCGCCGGCGCTATGGATATGGACAACGCCGAACGCCGTCAAATCGAAAACAATATCATTGATGACATCGACGAGATGGTTCGTGTCAATCCCTCACTCGTGCTCGACAAGGTGATAGTCATTGAAGGCGAGCACTGGCATCAGGGCGTTATCGGCATCGTTGCCTCGCGCATCAAGGAAATATACGGCAAGCCGACCGTTATCGTTTCAACGGACGGCGAAGCAGCCAAGGCGTCGGGAAGAAGTGTAGAAGGCTTTCCGCTTTGCGACGCGGTCGCTTACTGTGCCGACCTGCTGACCCACTACGGCGGTCATCCTATGGCGGTCGGACTATCGCTCGACAGAAAAAACATAGAATTATTCCGTAAAAGAATTAACGAGTTTGCTTCTCAACAGCAAATGCCATTCGACCGCCTTGACATTGCGTGCAAGCTGAACCCTGCAATGCTGTCGGTGGATATGGTGGAGGCGCTTGAGGTGATGCAGCCTTACGGAGCCGGCAATCCTACCCCGATTTTCGGATTGTTCCAAATGACAATAGCGGATATAATTCCTTTATCGAATAATAAACATATAAAGCTGCTGCTCACACGCAACAGCACACGCGTTACCGCCATGCAGTTTTTTACCTCTGCCGATGAATTTCCTTACAAAAAAGGGGAAAAAGTAGACTTGGCGGTCACGCTCGACATAAACGAATACGGCGGTTCACGCAGTGTTTCGGTCATAGTAAAGAGCATAAAATCATCCGCGGACGATACGCTTGCTCTTTTGGAAAGCCTGCGTGTTTACGAGGACTTTTGCGGCGGCAGAGTGCCCGATAAATCAAAGCTTGCCGCTTTGCTTCCGAACCGCGAAGAATTTGCCGTGCTTTACCGCTTTTTGCGTTCCAACGGAGGCTATGGATATAAAACGGAAACGCTTGTTCACAGGCTCGGCGACCGCATATCCTACGGAAAGATGCGCGTTATGCTTGAAGCTATGAACGAGCTTGGACTGATCGTGATACGTGAGGGCTTAAAGCAAAATCGGATCACTCTAAACGATGTTCGCGGTAAGGTCGATTTGGATTCCGCCCGTATCATCAGGGCTATCAGGGAGGCGATACAATGAGTAAATACGAGAATGTAGCGCACTATCAGGATTTTACCGAGCTGCTCAAGATTTTGGAGCGTTCGGAAAATGACTATGACTTGGATAAAATTCAATCCGCCTATGACCTTGCCGAGCGCTGTCACGGCGACCAGCGCAGGGTGTCCGGCATCCCGTACATTCTGCATCCCACCTCGGTAGCCTGCATCGTAGCGGAGCTCGGTATGGACACCGATTCCATCTGCGGCTCTCTTTTACACGACGTGGTGGAGGATACTCCCGTCACTTTGGAAGAGATCACCAAGCTGTTCGGCACCGACGTAGCCAAGCTCATCGACGGCGTTACCAAGATCTCAAAAATACCGTTTTCCTCTCGTGAAGAGCAGCAGGCGGAAAACATCCGCAAAATGCTGATCGCAATGGCGGACGATATCCGCGTTATCATCATAAAGCTCGCCGACCGTCTTCATAATATGCGCACCATGGATTGTATGCCCGAGCAAAAGCGGCGCGATAAATCGCTGGAAAATATGCAGGTGTTTGCGCCTATCGCTCACCGTTTGGGTATCAAAACCATCAAGGATGAGCTCGAGGATCGCTCGCTGCAGTATTTGGATCCGATCGGTTACAAGGAGATAGAGGACACCCTGCTGATGACCGAGGAGGGCAGAGAGCGGTTTATCGAGTCCATCAAAAGCCTTATTCTTGAAAAGACTCAGCAGAGCATTAAAAACGTATATATAAGCGGCAGGGTAAAGAGCATCAACAGTATCTACCGCAAAACTATAATGCGCAACCAGACGATCAATCAGATTTTCGACGTGTTCGCGGTGCGCGTCATCGTAGACACGGTACCCGACTGCTATAATGTTCTCGGCGTGGTGCACGATATCTTTAAGCCGATACCAAACCGCTTCAAGGATTATATCTCCATGCCCAAGCCCAATATGTACCAGAGCCTGCA
>CAMHCD010000040.1 GCA_946183545.1 uncultured Clostridia bacterium | reverse complement strand
CTTCTGCCTAAAATGAATTGCAGCATAGTATCTTCCTTTTATTGTCTTCTGCACGATGTTGTTATTGATATCATTATACCACACGGCACTGTGTCATTTAAAGGACTTAGGCGAAAAATGAGCGGAGTTTTTCAAAAATCTCTATTATTTTAAACTTGTATTCGGGCTGCTCATCATGCACCACGCGGTATTCTCCGTCGTCAAATGCTTCTCGGGCGCGTTCGTCCTGATTTTCCGCGGCGGTCACGCACAGCGACGGGTACATGACGCACCACCAGTTATGCCCTTTTCCGCTGCCTATCGTGATGCGCAGCGCGTCATACATTCCCGACGGGAGCGTATAGCTTTTGTAACGGCGCGTGGTAAAATACATATTTGTTATCTCCGCTTTTACCGTGTAGTCATAGCCGCTGCGCCGCACCTCGTCATAGGCTGTATTTGCAAGCGACTGAAGCTTTTGCGCCGTAAGGCGTATTGCCTCATCCTTAGATTTTGCCGAGGAAAACAGCTCTCCTGTTTCCTTTAACAATCGGTCGCGCACTCTGAGCTTAAGCGCCTGATCCTCCCGGCTGTCGGAATCAGCCAAAATATGCAGCCTGAACGAATCGCGGGTCACGTCGGCGCAGCTCGCCTGAAACGGTATGAAGGAGTAGATGACCGTCAGCACAAAGCCGATACAAGCTGCCTTGACCCATAAGTAATGCTTCATTATAAAAACCTCTTTTCTGCTATAAAAAAACCTGCCGTCCGTCTATAGGATTGGCAGGTTTTGGCATTTTATTCAATTGAGCAACCGCTTTTTACGGGTTTGCATAAAAAGGTTTTGGGATACTGCTGTTTTAAAGCATCGTAACACTGCTTTGCGTGACGGGACGAGGTGAACACGCCGAACACCGCGGAACCCGATCCGCTCATTCCGGCGCCGCTCGCCTTGGCTTTGAGCATGGCTTTTTTGATATCGTTGACCTCCGGGATCTGCAGCGCCAACTCGAAATCGTTGAAAATGACCGAGGTTATCATAAACATATCGCGGCTGTAAAGCGCCTTTACCATTTCATCGGTGTAGCACGGATGGGGGTTGAGCGCATCGACCTTTTGATATGCCTCAGCCGTCGATACGCTTACGGTATCAGGCTTGCAGATAACGATGTCGGAGCATGAAAACGCCGGCAGCTTTTGGAAGGTAGCGCCTATCCCCGTGCAAAGCTTGGTGCCGCCCTGTAAGCAAAACGGTACGTCGGCGCCGACGCGTTCGCCGATAGCCTCCATATCCTTCATGGTCAAACGCTTGTCAAACAGGCGGTTAAGAGCGAGGATAACTGCCGCGCCGTCCGCGCTGCCTCCCGCAAGCCCCGCCTGAGTGGGGATCTGCTTGTCGATAACAATATGTACGCCGCTGACGTCCATATGACAGTGGTCAAAAAACCTGTACGCCGCCTTAGCGCAAATGTTGCTGTCGTCGCAGGGAACGCCGGGATAGTCGCAGGCGATCGTAACCTTTCCGCTGTCGTTTTGAGTGACGGTCACGGTGTCGTAAAGGCTTACGGACTGCATTACCGTAGCGAGCTCATGATAGCCGTCCGGTCGTTTGCCGAGCACGTCGAGCGAAAGATTTATCTTGGCAGGAGCTTTAACCGTTACGTTCATCTTGCAGCTCCTTTACAAACTCGCGTATCCGTCCGAGAGCGATCTTTAAATGCTTTAGCGAATAGGAATAGCTGACTCTTACAAAGCCGTTGCCGCATTTGCCGAACGCGCTGCCGGGAACAACAGCAACGTGCTTTTCCATAATCAGGCGCTTGCAGAAATCTTCGCTGTCAAGTCCTGTGGACTTGATGCACGGAAATACATAGAAAGCGCCCAATGGTTCAAAACAGGATAGCCCCATATCGTTGAAGCTGTCCACAACCAAACGGCGGCGCATGTCGTATTCGCCGCGCATATGCTTAACGTCGCGGTCGCCGTTTTTAAGAGCCTCTATAGCCGCGTACTGGGCGGTGGTGGGCGCAGACATGATGCCGTACTGGTGAAGCTTGGTCATCTGTTCGATTATGGGAGCGGGTCCCAGCGCGTAACCAAGCCGCCAGCCCGTCATCGCGTAGGACTTGGAAAAGCCGTTTATAACAACGGTACGCTCGTACATACCGTCTATTGACGCGATAGATACATGATCTCTGCCGCCGTATGTAAGCTCGGAGTAGATCTCATCGGACAACACCAAAAGGTCGTGGCGCTTAATGACCTCGGATATCTCCTGCAGATCATTCTTTTCCATGATGGCGCCGGTGGGGTTATTGGGGAACGGCAGTACCAAAAGCTTGGTTTTGGGAGTGATAGCCGCCTCAAGATCCGCTGCTTTCAGGCGGAAGTTGTCCTCGTTTTTTGTATTGATGATCACGGGCTTGCCGCCTGCCATCACCGTTAACGGCTCATAGCAAACAAAGGACGGCTGAGGGATAATGACCTCTTCGCCCTCCTCCACCAAACAGCGCAGCGCCAAGTCTATGGCTTCGCTGCCGCCGACGGTGACGATCGCCTGCTCGTGGGGATTGTAGGTAAGTCCGAAGCGGCGCTCGTAATACAATGTGATTTGTTTCAGCAGCTCCGCAAAGCCCCTGTTGGGCGAATACCATGTTCGACCCTTTTCCAAGCTGCGGATGCCCTCGTCGCGGATATGCCACGGCGTTTGAAAATCGGGCTCGCCGATGCTCAGCGAAATGACGTTATCCATCTCGTTGGCAATGTCAAAAAACCTGCGGATGCCCGACGGACTGACGCTCCTTATGCTTTGGCTGAGGTATTTATCGTAGTTGATCACAGAATTAAGCTCCTCTCATCGGCGCTGTTTTCGGAAACCAGCTTCATGCCTCTGTCTTTGTAGCGGCGCAGAATAAAGTGGGTGGCGGTGGACAGCACGCCGTCTACCGTTGACAGCTTCTTTGCGACAAACATGGCGATATCCTGCATGGTCTCGCCCTTAACTATAACCGCAAAATCAAATACGCCTGCCATAAGATACAGACTTTCAACTTCCTCAAACGCCATGCAGCGCTCAGCCATCTCCTCAAAGCCGGTTTCGCGCTGAGGCGATACCTTAAGTTCAATAAGCGCCTCAACGTGACGGCTGTCATCTATTGCGTCCCAGTTAACGACCGCCTGATAACCCTTTATTATACCCTTGTTTTCGTATTCTCTGATTTTTGCCTCGATGTAATCCTCGGGCTCGCCCAGCATGGCGGCAAGCTCGGCGTTGCTGAATTGTGAATTTGTTCCTATGATCTGTAATAATTTATCCATAGTGTCCTCCTATACATTGGCGGCTTTAAGCGCGTGCTTTTCCACCGTGTTTAACAGATTGATGCAGATAGCCGCCGCAACACACAGCAGCTCGTTTTCCTCGTCAAATATTTCGAGCTCGCCGTACCGGGAGTGGCGGATATGCCGAAACACCTCGGTTTTGTCCACGTCGATAACCGAGAAATTTTTTGCGGCGATATTTCCGTTAACGTGCCAGTTGTTGCCGTAGAACGTGGCGTATACGCCCTGCTGAGTGGGCAGCAAAACCAGATTGACGCGTGAGCGGTTCGCCTTGAGCGCAAAGGTCTTTGCCCCGACAAACGGCAGCCGGCGGATCTTTGCCGCGGTATCTCCCGTTACATCCGCGATCCTATATGACGCAATGGGCATTAGCTTGAATGCTTTGCGAAACACTTTGTACTTTTCATTACCGGACTCATCATATAAAACAAACAGACAGCCCGAGGCATCAGTGCTGCGCCTGATGAAAAGCTTCATAGTATCACCTTAATAATGAATAATAAAAACCGCAGGCAAGTATACCTACGGTTTATTATACATCATATTATTGATTTATACAAGAGATAATCACAAAAGTGTTCTTTTAAGTGTTTTTGAGTGGAAAAGCGCGCGCTGACCGAGCATTTGTTCCTTGCGAAGTATGTAGGTGCTCGTGTAGCCCATGATAAGCCAAAAGAACATTACGGTAAAGGAGATTCCGTACAGCAGCGTTACGTCAAACAGCGAATATACCAAATACGCCGCCAAAAAGCTGAACATACATGGGAACATCTCTTCCTTGTATTCGCCGCCCTTTAAGAACAGGTGCTGCATACAATGCTTTCCAAACCGGAAGCCGAACACCGCGAACATCAAAAATCCCAACACGCCGGTTGACACCAATATAGTCAGCAACCCGTTGTGGGGATCGTTATGGTGCATGTCATACTTGAACGCGCCGCTTAAGTAGATCTGACTGTAATATACGATGTTGCCGAACCCGACGCCCGTTACGGGAGACAGCTTAAGCAGCTCAAAGCATTCGTTCCACAGCTTGAACCGACCGCTGTCGATGTTTTTGTTTTCGTGCTCAAATGTTATTATCTCTTCCTTCTGTGCCGGGTTTTCTTCAAACTCGTCAAGAATGTTGCCGTCGCGGAAGATGTAATCGACCATTGAATTTGTCTGTGCGGTCACCGCCGAAAAGCCGGTATTGAATATGGTGCGGAACATCATAGAGGAAAATACCAGAACCACGGAAATCACGATTACCGATGCAACGCGCAAAATGGTGGTGAGTACGCTCAGTCCCCTCTTTTCGGAGAAGAAAAGATACGCAAGATACACGATAAAATACGCGAGCACCAGCACAAAGGTAGCGTTGGAATCCGAAAGCAGGATTCCGAAGAAATTTGCAACAACGCCGAGCACTACCCAGATATTGCTGATCTTGCCCGTGACGTCGCGCAGTCTCTGCTTGCTGAGCAAATGCAAACAAAACAGCGCAACGGCGGACAAAAAGCCGAGCTGGTTGGGATTTGTAAAGAAGCCTGTAAAGCGGTTCTCGAACACCGTAAACGGTATTTCAAGCTGCAAAATACCAAACAGGTCGATCTCAAACAACGAGCGGATGCCGAACAGCAAACAAAAAAGTCCGAGCAGATTGCCTATGGTCACGATGTATACGACCGCCTTGGCTATAAAACCGAGCTCCTCGCGAAAATCAAAATCAGGCTCCGTATGCAAGCCGTAAAAAACAAAAAAACAAATAAGCGCGTTTAAAAAATACAGAAAGCTCACCGGCAGTGTAATGGAAAAGCAGATGAGCATTGACAACAGCATAACGCCCAAAAACCCTGCTACCCACAGCCCGAAGCGCATTTTATAAAATGTTTTGAACCGCCGCTCATTATACAAAACCAAGCCCAGCCCCCACACAAACATGAGCGCCATGATTACATACGCGGGGATCTGCACAAAGATGATACGGCAGCACAGCAAGGTCAGTATATAGGATCTGCGAAAGAGCGAAGTGTCCTTCAGTATTGCTTTTACTCTACTCATTAAAACCTCACTTGATTACCTCGATCACCGTTTTGAACATAAGTCCGATATCGGTAAAGAATCCGAAATTCCTGACATATTTAAGATTATACTTCATCTTTTCAGGCAGGATCTGCTCGATATACACCTTGTCGGCGTCACCGCCCTGAGCAAGAAGCTTTGCCTCGTCCTTATACTGGATCGAAGCCGGAGAAGTGATGCCGGCAGGCAGCAGCAGCGTAGCGTAATACTCGGGCTGATAGCGGTCAACATACTTAGGCACCTCGGGACGGGTACCGACGATGCTCATGCTGCCCGACAATACGTTGAACACCTGCGGAAGCTCGTCAAGCCTGAGCTTACGAAGCGCCCAGCCGACGGATGTGATACGTGAATCGTTTTCGGTGGTAACGGAGCTGCCCAGCTGTTCCGCGTTTTGAACCATAGTGCGGAATTTTAAAATGTAAAAATGCTTACCGTAGGTAGTTACGCGCTCCTGACGGAAAAACACGGTCCCCTTGGAGGTGCACTTTATCAACAGCGCTATGACCCCAATGGGTATAATAAGCACGATCAGCAGGATGATCGACAAAACCAAATCGACAATGCGCTTGCCGACGATCCTTCCGCGTTTCTTATTAAGTATGTCATAATAAGCCCTGACCTCGTCGCACTGAAACGGCTCAGGCAGTTTTTTAAACGCTTTCATATTATCACCAAATAAACTCGATTTATATGAAAAACCGCATAATACGGCGCTTTTTATTATATCCTGTTTGACCTGTATTTGCAATAAAAGTATCAAAACATTCATAAAATACGGCATAACGTAAAAACCGACGGGGAATGACCGTCGGTTTTTAGGTAATTTTATGGAGTAATCAAGCACATAGAAAGGAAGTCATCAAATAATTATCTCTCTGTTTAGTATGGTAATACTATATCACATTCTTTGTTGATTGTCAACACTTTTTTTGAACTTTTTTTATTATTTTAATATTTTTTATTTGGGGCATAAATCACTTGACTTCGAGGCAAAAACAATGTAAAATTAGTATAGTGAATACCGATAGGTTTTCGCTGCATAATAATGGCAGCTCCAAATGAATGGAGCCCCGCTCGTTTGTTGCCTGCCCGATGCGTGAATGATTTTAAAATAACCCTACAACACTTAAATCGGGAGCCCGTCTCTTTGAGTGGTGTGCAGACCTCCCGTTTTCCCGGAAGAAGGGAGCCTGAAGCTCAAAGGAGAGCACCCACCTGTTCTCTTCGTAGGCAGGTTATTATTTAAATCATACGGTCGGGCGGGTTTTTATGTGTTTTAATAATTAAAAATGATTTACATAGGAGTTTTGGCATGAAAATATCAGTTTTGGGCTGCGGCAGATGGGGCAGCTGCATTGCGTGGTATCTTGACAAAATAGGTCACGATGTACTGACCTGCGGGTTAAAGGACGCTCCGGAGTTTATAACATTGCAGCAAACGCGGCAAAATGATTATCTTAGCTTTCCCCCGTCCATTGAATTGTCAAGCGACTTAGGCTACGCTATTTCGCGTGCCGAGGTGATCGTTATCTCGATCTCGTCCCAGCATCTGCGCTCTTATTTTGAACAGATAGCGCAGCATGACCTCGACGGCAAGGTCTTTGTGTTGTGTATGAAGGGCGTTGAGGCGTCCACCGGCAAACGCCTTACCGAAGTGGTCGGCGACTTTGTCGATACCGGCAAAACACCCGTTGCGGTTTGGGTAGGTCCCGGACATCCGCAGGATTACGTCAAGGGCATCCCCAACTGCATGGTCATCGACAGCGATAATCAAGAGGTAAAGGAAAAGCTGGTGCGTGAGTTCACAAGCGAGCTGATCCGTTTTTACATAGGACGCGACCTGATAGGAAGCGAAATAGGCGCAGCCGCAAAAAACGTTGTCGGCATTGCGGCAGGCATTTTGGACGGAATGGGCTACACCTCGCTAAAGGGCGCTCTGATGGCAAGAGGCACTCAGGAGATATCACGGCTGATCGAAGCTCTGGGCGGCAACCGTATGAGCGCGTTCGGACTTTGCCACTTGGGCGACTATGAGGCGACGCTGTTTTCTCCGTGGAGCCACAACAGGCAGTACGGCGAATCGCTCGTCAAGGGACCTAAGTTTCAAAAGCTGGCGGAGGGCGTTATGACCTCCAAGGCGCTGTACGGCTTGGGTAAGGCTCACGACGTGGACCTTCCCATTACGGAAGCCGTATATAAGGTGTTATTTGAAAACGCCGACATTACCCGGGAGCTGAAGCATTTGTTCTCTCGCTCGGTAAAAGATGAATTTTAACAGGCGGTACAATCAATGAGTAAAAAGAAAAAACAACAAACAGACACACAACCCACACCGGTAACGGTGGCAACTATTGAAAAGAAAAGCAAATTTGAATACGTAACGGTCAATATTATTTGCCTGTTCGTGTTTTTGGCGTTCGGCTACATAGCGGTCATGGGATTTTTCCAGACAAGCGTCATCGACCCGACGGCATACGCGTCCGAGCGTATTTTATATGAAACCGACAACATAGCGCTTAACCTGCTCTTTACCGCGCTGTTTGTCGCGTTCCTGTTTGCTATGCGGAAGTTTTACGACTTCTTTGCCAAGCTGAACATGACGGTGCTTGAGATAGTTTTGGCGGCTTATGTTGTTATTTTAGGCTTCCTGTGGATCTTTTCCGTCACCTCTATTCCCGCGGCGGACAGTATGAACGTGTTTGAAACAGCATCACAGGCGGCGCAAGACAACTACTCCTCACTGCAGGACTTCATGCCGTTCTACAACCACGACTTCTACGGCGGTTACTCTTACTACAACTTCTATCCCTTCCAGTTGGGCTTTGTATTTTTCAGCGAGCTTATCTTCCGCGTATTCGGCCACGACAGCTCTATGCCGATCCAGGTGCTCAACGTACTTGCTACCGGCGCGGCTTACTACGGACTTGCCAAGATCACGCGTCTGCTGTTCAAGAGAAAAAGCATTGAGTTTATGGCTATCTTCCTGCTTGCGGGATGTTTTCAGCCTATCCTGCTCTGCACCTTTGTATACGGTAACATTTTGGGCATGAGCTTTGGTATTTGGGCGTGCTACTTCCTTATCAAGTTCTTCCAAACACACAACTGGAAGTTCTTCTTCCCCTGCGGCGCACTTCTTGTGCTGTCTACGATCGTAAAATACAACAACATGATCTACCTTATCGCGTTCGTTATCATGCTTGTCGTTTACACTGTCAAGTATAAAAAATGGCAGAGCATCGCATTTGCGCTTGCCATCATCGTGGCGACATTCGGTTCGAGCTCGCTCATAATCATGAGCTACGAGGCGCGCTCCGGCGCGACCCTTGCAAGCGGCGTTTCTCAGGTGCTCTACCTTGACGAGGGCCTGCAGGAATCCGGCAGAGCTCCCGGATGGTATTCGGGTACCGGCAAGACGATTTACCTTAACAATCAGTTTGATGACGAGGCTGCCAACGCCCAGGGCTGGGAGCAGATCGATCAGCGTATGGACGCGCTCGGAAGCGACTTGGAATACGGCTTGAACTTCTTTAGCAAAAAGATCCTCAGCCAGTGGAACGAGCCTACGTTCGAGAGCATTTGGGTAAGCAAGGTAAAATCACACGAAACACCGATAACCGGCGGCTTGGGCGAATGGGTATATGACAAGAGCCTCGGTCAACTGCTGGAGCTGCACTTCGGATTGTATATGCGTTTGCTCTATCTGCTGTTTGCCGTCGGCATCTACCTGCTGTTCATCAACAAAAAAACGGACATCTGCACTGTGCTTCTGCCGCTTATCATATTGGGAGGCTTTGGATATCACCTACTGTTTGAGGGCAAATCGCAGTATGTTCTCACCTACATTCCCCTGCTTGTTCCCGTTGCGGCATACGCGCTCAACGTCGTTTTGTGCAGCAAGTATACGGGTGTAAAAAAATTCTTAGCAAAAATCAACGCGAAGCCTAAGAAAAAAGCATAAACAAAGGGCATGACTTTGAGGTCATGCCTTTCTTATTTGAATCAATAATAGTCATCTTTCTTTTTCTTTTTCTTTTCGCTTTTGGGCTTTGGGGTGATGCCGAACAGCTTCATGGTGCGGCGCTTGCCGGAGCGGTACGCGTGGCGGAAAACACGCGAGTGGTACCAAAAAGTAATGTAAATGCGGTAGCGTATGCTTCCGGTGGTGTAGGGCTTGCCCTTGCGGTAAAAGGCGGTCATGACGGCTAAAATCTGATCGTCGCGTATGCCCTTTTCCCTTGCGAACTGATTGTCTCCGCACATAACATAGCTGCCGTCGTTACAATAGTCTATGACGCGGTGCAGCACATACTGCCCGTTGTCGCGCAGATACAGTGCCACATCGTAAAGCTTTAGCCTGCCCTGCTTCTTTTTGAGCACGACGACATCCTTGCCGTCGCGCAGCATAGGCTCCATGCTGGTGCCGTTGGGCGTAAATGTGACGGTACCGCCGCTGTCAAGCTTTTCCATGATGACGGAAATAACGTCATCCAAAGCTACCTGCTTATTCAAGGATGTCAGCGTCCTTTACAGACTGAATGAATTTATCTATATCCGCTTCGGCTCTGGGACGATCGACCGCGTATTCCTCCAGAAGTCTTTCAATCAGGTCTTCCCTGTCGGCGCCCTCCTGCAAAAGTCCGAACAAAAACGCGCCGGTCTCGTTAAGATTGATAACGCCGTTAAAGTCGAGCGTCTGTCTGCCCACAGGCACGACTACATAGGAGTCCGCTACCTTGCGCAAAATAAAATCACTTTTGATTTTCATACAATATCACCCCGTTTGTATCAGTATAACGCAAATGAAAGGAAAAATCAAGGGTGAAGTAAAGGTTCCTTAGTAAACACTGGTATTAACCTAAGCTCTCAAAAACCAACTATTGTAGGGGAGGCCCTTGCGGCCTCCCACGGGTTTTGCGCATAGCTTCGGGAGGCCGCAAGGGCCTCCCCTACATTGTTTGTTACTAAACCCATCATAAAACAATCCTTCGCTTGGGGGATTCCTCGATTGCGAAATGAATTGCGCCGTTGCGCATAAAAAGACCGGCTCAAACGAACCGGTCTTTTGGTTATGCTTTTGATTAGTACATTCCGCCCATGTCGGGTGCTGCGGGAGCTGCAGCGGGAGCAGGCTCCTTGATGTCGGACACGAGAGACTCTGTGGTCAGTACCATGGAAGCCACGGAGGAAGCGTTCTGCAATGCGGAACGGGTAACCTTGGTGGGGTCTACGATACCTGCGCTCATCATGTCGGTGTATTCCTCGGTCAGGGCGTTGAAGCCGTAGCCGATCTTATCCTCGCGCTTGATGTTCTCGACGATAACGCTGCCTTCCAGACCTGCGTTTGCGGCAATCTGACGGAGGGGCTCCTCCAGAGCCTTGAGCACGATAGCAGCGCCTGTCTTTGCGTCGCCCTCGAGGGAATCTACATACTTAGCCACAGCAGGGATAGCGTTCATGCAGGCGATACCGCCGCCGGCTACGATGCCTTCCTCGACCGCTGCCTTTGTAGCAGCCAGAGCGTCCTCGATGCGGAGCTTCTTCTCCTTCATCTCGACCTCTGTTGCGGCGCCTACCTTGATAACGGCAACGCCGCCAGCGAGCTTTGCAAGACGCTCCTGGAGCTTTTCGCGGTCAAAGTCGGAGGTCGTGGTCTCGATCTGCTGACGGATCTGTCCGACTCTGCCCTTGATCGCGTCCTTGTCGCCCGCGCCGTCAACGATGATTGTATTTTCCTTTTCAACCTTTACCTGACGCGCTGTGCCGAGCTGGTCGATGGTGGTATCCTTAAGCTCCAAGCCGAGGTCTGAGGTGATCACGGTGCCGCCTGTGAGGGTAGCGATATCCTGGAGCATTTCTTTTCTTCTGTCGCCGAAGCCGGGAGCTTTAACGGCAACGCAGGTAAATGTGCCGCGCAGCTTGTTGAGTACGAGTGTTGTAAGAGCCTCGCCCTCAACGTCCTCAGCGATGATCAAGAGCTTTCTGCCGGACTGTACGATGCCTTCGAGCAGGGGCAGGATCTCCTGAGTATTTGAGATCTTCTTGTCGGTGATAAGAATGTAGGGGTTGTCGAGCTCGGCAACCATTTTGTCGGTGTCGGTTACCATGTAAGGAGCAATGTAACCGCGGTCGAACATCATACCCTCTACAACCTCGCTGTAGGTGTCGGCGGTCTTGCTCTCCTCTACGGTGATAACGCCGTCGGTGGTGACCTTTTCCATTGCCTCCGCGATCAGCTTGCCGATGAACTCATCCTGAGAAGATACGGTGGCAACACGAGCGATATCGTCGGTGCCGGTAACCTGCTGGCTGTTGTCGATAACTGCCTTGACCGCAACGTCAACAGCGTCCGCGATGCCCTTCTTCAAGATCATGGGGTTAGCGCCCGCGGTAACGTTCTTCATGCCCTCGCGGATAAGCGCCTGAGCAAGCAGAGTAGCGGTGGTCGTACCGTCGCCTGCCACGTCGTTTGTCTTGATGGAAACTTCCTTAACGAGCTGAGCGCCCATGTTTTCAAAGGGATCGTCAAGCTCGATTTCCTTGGCGATGGTAACGCCGTCGTTGGTGATAAGGGGCGCGCCGTACTTTTTGTCGAGCACAACGTTTCTGCCCTTGGGTCCCAGTGTGATCTTAACGGTATCTGCAAGCTGGTCGATACCTGCCATCAATGCTTTTCTGGCGTCCTCGCCGTATATGATCTGTTTAGCCATAATTCAAATACCTCCGCTTATTCTACTTTTGCCAAAATGTCTGACTGACCTACGATGGTGTATTCCTCGCCGTCGATCTTGACCTGTGTGCCTGCATACTTGGAAGCGATAACCTTGTCGCCTTCCTTAACGTACATTTCGACCTCTTTGCCGTCTACCATACCGCCGGGGCCTACAGCCACTACGGTAGCAAACTGGGGTTTCTCCTGTGCCGCTGAGGAAAGGATAATACCGCTCTTGGTTTTTTCCTCGGCTTCCTCTACCTTTAAAACAACTCTGTCAAGTAAAGGTTTAATCGTCATAATTATAGCCTCCTATAAAATAAAAATACAAGTTAGATTAGCACTCGCTCTCTTTGAGTGCTAATACTATTATAATCCGTTTTTTGGATTTGTCAAGAAAAATTTGACTTTTTTTGACTTTTCTATAAAAATAATTTCAAAAACAAAAAGGGAGGCTGCAAATGAGCCTCCCAAATCTGTATATTTACTTTGCTGTTTGCGTAACGCCGATCACATATCCTTTATGTCCTCTTCGCTGAGGATAGGTACGTTTTCGGCTACGAGCGCGGCTTCTGCCTTTGCTACGTCGTCAACGCGGATAACCACATACGCGCCGAACTCCTCGGAGGCGGTGAACGCGTATACATACTCTATGTTGATGTCAGCCAGCGCCAAGGTATGGATAACGTCGCACAACGCGCCTACTCTGTCCTCGAGCTTTGCGGCGATGACGGTTGTGGTGTTTACCACGCAGTCCTTACTGAGCACCTCTTTGGTTTTGTCGGTGTCGGAGGTGATAAGGCGCAGCACGCCGAAGTCGTTGGTGTCGGCAACGCTAAGCGCGCGGATGTTTATACCCTCGTCCGCGATCAGCTTTAAGGTTTCATACAGCTTGCCTTTTTGGTTTTCTACAAACACGGAAATCTGACGAATTGCCATAGGTAACTCCTTTCTTCCATTTACGATCAGTCGTGCAGCTTGCGCTTATCGATAACGCGCACTGCCTTGCCTTCGCTGCGGACAATGGTCTTAGGCGGCACAAGATGCACCTTGGGACCGATGCCGAGCATGGTACGCATTGCGGACTCGAGCTTTCTTTCCTTCTTGACGTTTTCCGAGATGATATCGGAGAACTTGTCGGGAGTGAGCTCTACGTTGATGTCGAGCGTATCGCTGTTGTTCTTGCGGTCAACGATGATCTGATAGTTAGGCGTGTAGCCCTCGTTGAGCAGTACGGTCTCGATCTGGCTCGGGAACACGTTTACGCCGCGGATTATCATCATATCGTCGCTTCTGCCTCTGGGCTTGCACATCTTGACAAGAGTTCTGCCACAGGAGCATTTTTCACGAGAGAGCACACAGATGTCGCGCGTTCTGTAACGGAGCAGCGGAAAAGCTTCCTTGTCCAGCGCGGTGAACACAAGCTCGCCCTCGCTGCCGTCGGGCAGCACTTCTCCTGTGTCGGGGTCGATGATCTCGGCATAGAAGTGGTCTTCGTTGATGTGCATTCCGCTCTGCTCCTCGCACTCAAACGCAACTCCGGGACCGCTGATCTCGGTCAGTCCGTAGATATCGAACGCCTTGATGCCGAGGCTCTTTTCAATATTATGACGCATTTCCTCTGTCCAAGGCTCAGCGCCGAAGATACCGGCTTTGAGCTTGTTGTCCTCGGGCTTGTAGCCTTTTTCGGCAAGTGTTTCACCGATATATGCCGCATAGGAAGGTGTGCAGCAGAGGATGGTAGCGTTAAGATCCATCATAAACTGGATCTGACGGTCGGTATTGCCCGACGACATGGGAAGGGTCAGGCAGCCTACCTTATGAGAGCCGCCGTGAAGTCCCGCGCCGCCCGTAAACAGGCCGTAGCCGTAGCAGACCTGACACACGTCGCCCTTGTCGCCGCCTGCGGCAACGATGGCACGCGCCACGCAGTCCTCCCACAGATCGACGTCGTTCTGGGTGTAAAACGCCACAACGCGCTTGCCGGTGGTGCCGGAGGTTGACTGGATACGCACACAGTTTTTCAAATCGGTGCCGAGCAGTCCGTAGGGATATGCCTCACGCAGATCCGCCTTAGACAAAAACGGCAGCTTTTTGATGTCGTCCACACTTTGGATGTCCTCGGGCTTGACGCCCTTTTCGTCCATCAAATTGCGGTAATACGGCACGTTGTCATAGACATGACGCACCTGCTTCACGATTTTTTGATTCTGTATATCAAGAATCTCCTGCCGTGAAGCGCTTTCGATTTCGGGCTGAAAATATCTGCCCATGGGTATCACTCCTTTTGTTTTTATTCCTTTATAACCCTTACCGTCCGCGCAACCCAATTAAACGCGAACGGGAATTAACAAATCATGCTTTGTTTTTTATAAACGTCAGCACGGAGCCGGGACCGTAATTAAACAGTAACCAGCCTGCCTTTTTTGCGTACTGTCCGTATGTATGCAACGCGCTTGAAGCCGCAGCCGATTTTATTTGATAATCGTAGGGTATTTCGCCGAGTGCAGGACAGACAGCCTGCGTGATTTTTTCCTCGTGGAGCTTTTTGCGCCGTTCCTCCGCGTCAAAGCCGAGCAGCAGGGTGATAAGCCTTCTGCAATTGAGCGGCTGCGCGGATATAATGCCGTCGTACAGGTCAAACGCGTGCTCGATGGTGGCAAGCCAGCAGCCCTCGCGCAGATCCCAGTAGATCCTGTCGATCTTTTTGAGGTACTGATTTTGCCGGTCGTTTTCCGCAAACTGCACCCATTCGTTTATTGAAGCCTCATAGCGGCTGTTGCTGCGTATAAGCGGAAACAGCGAGGCGATGTCTGACGAATAGGAGCCTATCTCCTTGCCGTAAAAGTCGGAAGCTACCTCCCAAACCGAGCCTCTGAGCAGCACGATGTCGTTGTTCGCGCTCGAGACATAGAGCGCCGTACCTTGGGGAAG
>CAMHCD010000039.1 GCA_946183545.1 uncultured Clostridia bacterium | reverse complement strand
GACTTGAGGAAATGCCTGCCGAGGAAGGCTTCCCGGCGTATCTGCCCTCACGTCTTGCTGAGTTCTATGAAAGAGGCGGCCGTGCCGACGTGCTAAGCGGCGGCGAAGGCAGCGTCACACTGATAGGCGCGGTATCGCCGCAGGGTTCCGACTTTTCCGAGCCCGTAACTCAAAACACAAAGCGCTTTACCCGCGTGTTCTGGGCTTTGGATAAGGCGTTGGCTTACGCCAGACATTACCCTGCCATCAACTGGATGAACAGCTACAGCGAATACTTCAACGACCTTGACCCGTGGTTCATTGAAAACCTCGGCGAGGATTTTGTGGAATACAGAAACCGTATCAGCGCCTTGCTCCAGGAGGAAAACGCGCTGATGGAGATCGTCAAGCTGATCGGCTCTGACGTATTGCCCGACGACCAAAAGCTCGTTATTGAAACGGCAAGAGCTATCCGTGTTGGCTTTTTGCAGCAGAACGCTTTCCACGCGGAGGATACATATGTGCCGCTTGAAAAACAAAAGCTGATGATGAAGGTGATTTTGCACCTGCACGAAAAAGCAAAAGAAGTCGTTGCGCGTGAGATACCCATTTCAAAAGTCATCGAACTTGGACTATTTGACAAGCTCACAAAGATGAAATACGATATTCCCAACAGCCGGCTCGACATGTTCGACGGCTATATAGCCGAGATAGATGAAAAACTCGGCGCATTATTACAGTAAGGAGGAAACGCACATTGATTATAGATTATGTAGGCGTTAAAGAAATCAACGGCTCGCTTATCGTCATGGACGGCGTCAAGGGCGTTTCCAACGAAGAAATCGTCGATATCAAATTAGAGAACGGCTCCGTGCGTCAGGGACGTGTGGTGCAGATCGAGGGCGAAAGGATAGTGGTTCAGGTATTTGAGGGCACACGACGTATCAGCCTCAAAAACACCCGTACCCGTCTGACCGGTCACCCTATGGAAATGCCGCTGTCACCCGAGCTGCTCGGCAGAGTGCTTGACGGTGCAGGCAGACCTGTTGATGGTTTGGGCGATATTTTCCCCGTAAAAAAGGCTAACGTTAACGGCACTCCAATCAACCCCGTGTCACGTGTGTATCCAAAGAACTACATCAACACGGGTATATCTACAATAGATACGCTGATGACCTTGATCCGTGGTCAGAAGCTGCCGATCTTCTCAGGCTCCGGTATGACTCATAATGACTTGGCGGTGCAGATCGTTCGTCAGGCGAAAATCAGCGGAGCGGACAGCTCAAACTTCGGCGTTGTGTTTGCGGCAATGGGTGTTCAAAAGGACGTCGCCGAATACTTCCGCAAAAGCTTTGAGGAAAGCGGCGTGCTCAGTAAGGTCGTTATGCTGCTTAATTTGAGTAACGATCCTATCATCGAGCGTACCCTTACTCCGCGTTGCGCGCTGACTATAGCAGAGTATCTGGCGTTTGAGCTTGATATGCATATCCTCGTCATCATGACGGATATGACCTCCTACGCTGAGGCGCTGCGTGAGTTTTCATCCTCAAAGGGTGAGATCCCCGGCAGAAAAGGTTATCCCGGTTATCTTTATTCCGACCTCGCGTCGCTGTACGAAAGAGCCGGTATGATCAAGGGTCACCCCGGCTCCGTAACGCAGATACCCATTCTGACCATGCCAAACGACGACATCACCCACCCGATCCCGGATCTTACGGGATATATCACAGAGGGTCAGATCGTACTTGACCGCACCTTGCAGTGCCAGGGCTTCTATCCGCCCGTCAGCGTACTGCCCAGCCTGTCGCGTCTGATGAAGGACGGTATAGGTGAGGGCTACACCAGAGGCGACCATCAGGCGCTTGCCAATCAGCTGTTTGCGTCCTACGCCAAGGTTATAGACGCAAGAGCGCTGGCGTCCGTAATCGGTGAGGAAGAGCTGTCTCCGATCGACAAAAAGTACATTGAGTTCGGCAGACTGTTTGAACAGCGGTTTGTCAACCAAGGTTTCACCGAAAACCGCAGTATCGAGCAAAGCCTCGATTTGGGCTGGGAGCTGCTCTCTACACTGCCCAGAGCAGAGCTTGACCGTGTAGACGACGCGGTGCTTGACATGCACTACAAGGGTTAAGAGGGTGTCATAATGGCTGTACAGGCAGTACCCACCAAGGGTAATTTGATGAATACCAAAAAGTCGCTTGCGCTTGCCAAGAACGGTTACGAGCTGCTTGACCGAAAAAGGAATATCCTTATCCGTGAGATGATGACACTGATCGATCATGCCAACGCTATCCAGGAAAAAATCGACAGCGCGTATGAGGAGGCGTATATCGCCCTGCAAACCGCCAACATCACCAACGGCTTTTGCGATGATATCTCTAAGTCGGTTCCTATCGAGGACGGCTTGCACCTTGATTCGCGCAGCGTCATGGGCGTTGAGATCCCCATCCTCACTATGGATGAAAGCAAGCCGTACGAGTATTTGCATTACGGCACGCGCTCGACCAATTCGGCAGTTGACAAGGTGTACATACTGTTTACGCGCGTAAAGGTACTCACCGTTGAGCTTGCCGAAATCGAAAACAGCGTTTACCGCCTTGCGAATTCCATCAAGAAAACTCAAAAGCGCGCAAACGCCTTAAAGAACATAATGATTCCCCGTTTTGAGGAAACCGTAAAATTTATAACCGACGCGCTCGACGAAAAGGACAGAGAGGAGTTCAGCCGCCTGAAAGTCATCAAGCGAAAGAAACTCCGCGACAGCGCCGAAGAATAAAACAACCCCGACGTTTTAATTCGTCGGGGTGATTTTTTGCGGTAATAACGCTTTGGGTGTGGGAATAAATTTAGAGGCTGCCGCGGCAAACAGCATGATCGGTATAAGCCGCGGCGGAAAGACTATCATGAGCAAAAGCACTGTGGCGAGCGGTTTTTTCAGCGTATGACCTACCAGAGCGGTGGTGACTACGGCAGTACAGAACACCGGATTAACGCCGAGCAAGATGCTCATTGAACAGCCGATGCATACGCCGCAAAAGATAACGGGGAAGAAGTGTCCGCCTTTCAGTCCGGAGCCGATACAGATATTTGTAAGCAGCAGCTTTAAGATAGCAATGACAAGCAGCATTATCGCGCCTATATTTTTCATGCCGCTCATAACCTCGGCTATTTGATGTTCACCGGAGAACATCGTCAGCGGTAAAAATGTGCCTGTCACGCCCAGCAGCAAGCCGCCGGTTACGGCGCGCAGAACGGTGTGCTGCCTGAATTTATGCTCCAACACGGAACATAGCTTTTGAAACACAAAAAACAAATAGCCCGCCGCGATTCCTATCACCGTAAGTGGGATCGCGTACAGATAGTCGTGCAGCGGCGTTTTGACGTGTTCGATACCTTCGATACCGCCGTTTCCGCCGAACACCTTATTAAGCACTATAAATACGCCGAACGAGCTGAGGATCGCGGCAAAGTACAAAACGATCTTTGAGGTTTTAGGAAGCTTGGTTTCGTTTTCCGATTCCAGCGGTTCCATAAAGCCGAACATAGGCGAACGAAAAACCGTGCCCAGTGTTGCGCTCATGCCGATAGCCGTCAGCTCCTCCACCTCCTTGCGGAAGCGCTTTAGTTTGTCGCCCACCCAGGTGCACAGACCCGCGATAACGCCGGTCAAGCCTGCTTCGGGGCCTACGCTTGCGCCGATAAGCAGAGGGAACAGCGCCGAGCCGAGCGTTGAAAATACATTGTGATACGGATAGCGTCCGGACTTTTTAACTTTTCCGATAACTTCTCCCAACTCCTCGGGATAATCACCGAACTTGCGCTTCCATAAGCCGATCAGCAAGCCGCCGGCGGTGCACAGACAAACCGTATACAGCGGAAAATCAAGTTGCTTGGGCGCGTAGTCCCATAAAAACTCGATCCCTAAATTCATAATGCGCAAAAACGCCCAGACTATTGCGCCCACAATTGCGCCGAGCAGGACGGTGTATAACAAAAACAAGGTGTTATTTTTCAGAGATTTCATTTTGGACTCTCCTAATAACAAAGCAAAAGCTTGAATTATATCTGTAAACGTGATAGAATAGGTGCAGAAATGAGGCGAGATAATGGAAAAATACTTTCATATAACGCAAAACGGTTGCAATGTCCAATGCAAGCTTTACTGCACCAAGCCGCAGGATGTTCGGCGTGTGGTGCTTTGCGGACACGGCTTCGGCGGTCATAAGGACAACAAAGCAGTGCAGCGTTTTGCGGATTTCGTATTAAAAAAGCATAAGGATGTCGGCGTGCTTATCTATGACGCTCCATGTCACGGAGACGACGTAAAAAAGAACTGGCAGTTGTCCGACTGTCTTACCTACATAGATACGGTAAAGCAGTACGCGCAGACGGTTCTTAAAGCAGAGGAATTGTTTGTATATGCCAACAGCTTCGGCGGATATCAGTATCTGCTGTATTTATCCGAATACGGAAATCCGTTCGGTAAAATAGCACTGCGCTGTCCTGCCGTAAATATGTACGATGTTTTGTCACAGACGATAATGAGTCCGTCCAACCTAAAGGCTCTGTCAAGAAAGAAGCCCATACTCGTCGGCTTTGACCGCAAGGTTCGCGTAACTCAGGCGCTTTTGGACGAGCTTAAAGCTACGGATATCACAGTCAGAGACTACAGTCAATTTGCAAAAGACATGTTGATCATGCACGGAACAAAGGACGAAATAGTCCCGTTTGACGTTGTCAAAGACTTTGCGAAGAAAAACGATATCGGATTTGTCTCCGTAGAAAACGCCGATCACCGTTTTATTGATCCCAAAAAGATGGACGAAGCGATAAAAGCTATTACTGAATTCTTTGGCTTTTAGCGCACGATAGCAAATACCATTGTTCCCAAATACATAAGCACCATTGCCGCGCCTTCCGCGCGGCTTATTTTTTTGGTGATACAGAACACATAAGCAATGACCGAGATCACCGTTAAAATGCCTAAATCTACCACCGACGCGAGGTTTACACCTATGGGGTGGATGGTGCCCGAAACGCCTAAAATCAGCATCAGGTTAAACAGGTTGGAGCCGACTACGTTGCCTACAGCCATTCCGTTTTCACCCTTGTGTGAGGCTACAACGGAGGTAACAAGCTCAGGCAGCGAGGTTCCCAGCGCTACGATCGTAAGTCCTATCAGCGTTTCTGTCATGCCAAACGCGGCGGCAATACTCTTTGCGTTTTCAACTACCAAATTACCGCCGATTATGATGCAGGCGAGTCCAACCGCTATCAGCAGCAAACTTTTCCATACAGGCAGCGGCTTTTCCTCCGGTTCGTCGGTTTTGTTTTTACGCGCGGATAAAACCAGCACCGTCATATAGCCGGCAAACAGCACCAGAAGGATGATTCCCAACGGACGGTTGATCTCGCTGACGGTGTCGGAGAACGCGGCTTTGCCAATCAATCCGTTTGCAATAACGGGGATCCCTACTGCCGCAAGTACCAGCAGTGTCATTCCGATAGAAAACGGATAATCACGCCTTAAGATGGTTTTGTCGATAGGTATGGGGCGTATCAGCGCGCAAACGCCCAAAACCATAAGCAGGTTAAACAGGTTAGAGCCCACAACGTTACTCAGTGCGATCTCGTTTGAGCCTGCTAATGCAGCCGAGGTGCTGACAGCAAGCTCCGGCGCACTGGTACCCATTGCAACTATAGTAAGTCCGATAATAACGCCGGGCACCTTAAAGGTGCGCGCCATCGACGCGCTGCCGTCAACAAAGAAGTCAGCGCCCTTTATCAATGCCGCAAAGCCGACAAGCAAAAGAAAAATGTTCAATGCAATAGTCAATTGTGTATTCTCCTCTCACAAATACATGATTATACTTGTATTATACATCATATTTTACGGTTTGCAAATAATTATTTGCAAATTATTCTTCGCTATTGAAAATGTTTTAAGATAACGTTATAATAGTTATAATGTCGAATCAACGTCTTGAGGGGAGCTGATCGTATAATGAATGAAACTGACATGCTGTTTTACGGAAGCTATGCGCCGCGTCTTAAGGAGATAACGCGCGAGCTGCTGAAAAAGGTGCGTATGATTTTGGACGGTATCAGCAGCGATACCGAAACCGCACCGGCAGAACACCTTAAAGCACGTATAAAAAGCACAGACAGCGTGCGTGACAAGTTGCTGCGTAACGGTTATGAGGCAACCGCCGAAAACGGAATGCACAAGCTTTCCGATATAATCGGATTGCGCGTTGTTACGCATTTTGTCGGCGATATATACACTGTGCTCGAGCAAATGCAGCAGGATCCGAGTTGGCGCGTGGTGCTCATCAAGGATTACATAGCCAATCCAAAACCAAACGGCTACCGCAGTCTGCATATTATTTTGGCGATACCCTTCAATTGTGAAGGCATAGATAATATTATGGTAGAGGTGCAGCTGCGAACTATTGCCATGGACTGTTGGGCAAGCTTGGAGCACCAGCTGAAATATAAAAAGAACATAAAAAACGCTAACCTGATCGTTGACGAGCTCAAACGCTGTGCGGACGAAATGGCGTCGACCGATTTGACTATGCAGACGATCAGAGATTTGATTCAAAGAGGAAATTGACATGAAGGTATTATATGCTGAGGACGAAATGCAGCTTTCGGTTGCGGTGTCCGAGATATTAAAAATGGAGGGCTTTGAGGTAACCTCCGTATACGACGGTGCTCAGGCATGGGAGGCTCTTCAAAATGACTATTATGACGCTGTTATCTTAGACATAATGATGCCTGTCATGGATGGGATCGAAGTGCTGCGAAAGATGCGCGAGAACGAAAACTATACCGCTGTGCTTATGTTGACGGCAAAGGCGACGGTGGACGACAGGATAACCGGTCTTACAACAGGCGCTGACGATTATCTCGGCAAGCCCTTTGCCATGAAGGAGCTTGTTGCACGTCTTAACTCCCTTGTTCGGCGCAGCAACAGCTACCGCCACGCAACTCCTACGCTGGAGATCGCCAACATCGTTTTGGATACGAGCAGCGGAGAGCTGAAGTCCGACAAAGGCAGCCTGCGCCTTAATAACACCGAGGCGGAGCTGTTGGGGTATTTTATCAAGAATCCCGGCGTCTTTTACACTGCGGAAGAGGTCAATCAATTGCTTTGGAACGGCAGCGAGAGCGCGGACAAAGCAGAGCTGTATATTTTCTATCTCAAAAACAAGCTCATACAGATCCGCTCCGACGCTGTTGTAGTCGTTGACGGGAATCGTTATTCGTTAGGGGTGAAAGCTTCATGAAAAAGCTGCGTGTAAAAATCGTTATCGCCGTTTTGATATCGGCTACCTTCGTTTTTGCGCTTGCTATTCTGTTGACCGGAACAACCCTCAGAATAAGGCTGAACAACCGTTCCGACTCCATGACCGAGCTTTTGGAGGCAAACAAGGGACAGATGCCGCCTAAGTCCAACTTTGAACGCATGGAGAAAAATAACCAGATACGCCTGTATTATTACGATGAGGAATCGCCGTACCGTGAAAGGTATTTTACGGTGATCTATGAGGGCGACAAGGTCAAAAGCGTAAACGTGACGCATATTGCGGCGGTAGACGAGGAATCAGCCGTAAAAATGGCGGACGACGCAAGAAATAGGAAAACGGAAACAGGCAACTACTACGACTACCGCTTTAGGGTATCCGAGGATACAGGTTACGTTATATTTTTGGATACTTCCGAAAGCCTTCACACTATCAATTCGCTGCTGCTTACTATGTCGCTTGTGTGCCTTGTGTTTATAGTTCTGATCACGGTGGTGTTCCATTTTGTAGCCAAACGCGTTGTGCGTCCGTTTGAGGAAAACGCTCGAACGCAAAAGCAGTTTATTACCGACGCAAGTCACGAGCTCAAAACTCCGCTTGCGATCATTTCCGCTAATGCCGAGGTGCTTGCCTACAAGGACGGAGAAAATGAGTGGATACGCAATATCACCGACCAGACGGCGCGTATCAGCGGACTTATAAACGAGCTGCTGACCCTTAACCGGCTTGAGGAAATCGAGATCAATGTAGACATAGCTTCGGTCGATTTCAGCGAGATCGTCAACAAGACCGCAGATGAGTTTGACGAGGTATTTGTCGGAAAAGGCGTAGCTGTTCAGCGCGAGATCGAGCCCGGCGTACAGCTTAACGGCAATAAAGAGCAGCTTACCCGGCTTGTGTCTGTGCTGGTGGAAAACGCTTCCAAGTATGTTGATGATAACGGCAGGGTGTCGCTGACTCTTAAAAAGGAAATGCGCTATACTGTCATGCGCGTGTTCAACACCTGCGAGGTCGGCAACCCTGAGGACTATAAGTATCTGTTTGACCGCTTCTACCGTCCCGACGCGTCACGCACATCCAAAACCGGTGGTCACGGAATAGGGTTGTCTATTGCAAAGCGTATAGTTACGCTGCACAACGGCACTATTGAAGCCCAACCGGAGGAGGACGGACTCTGCTTTATAGTCAAGCTTTCCAACAAGCTTAAGCAGGGGAAAATCAAACGAGATAAATAAAAAAACAAGGACGCTTCCGTATTGGTAGCGTCCTTTGATGTTTATCGAGTTTTTCTGAACAGTTGCTTTGTTTCGTATGTAGGCTCTGTGGTCATGCGAATGCCTAATTTTTTAAGGATACGCGTGTCGATCTCCGATAAAATCACCGTTGCGTGGGCTTCGGTGTCGCGCAGCGCAGGGAGCTTTTCCATTGCGATCTTTGCGGTGGGGTTCGTGACAGCCGACATCGACAGCGCAATAAGGATCTCGTCGGTGTGCAGGCGCGGATTGTTGGAGCCAAAGGAGTGAACCTTAAGCTTTTGGATAGGCTCGATCACAGCTGCGTCAAGAATATCCACTTCCTTGGGGATATGCGCCATGTGCTTTAGCGCGTTGAGCAGCATTGCCGAGCATGCGCCGAGCAGATTAGTAGTCTTTCCTGTGATTATGGTGCCGTCCTCCAGCTCTATGGCAGCGGCAGGAGCGCCGGTTTCATCAGCCTTTTGCAGAGCAGGTGCTACAACCGGACGGTCGGAGGTGGTCAGCTTGTTTTGCTTCATCAGCAAGCCGATTTTATACGCTTCGTCGGTTGAGCCTACACCCTTTGTTTGGTTGGCAAGAGCAGTATAGTAGCGGCGGATGATCTCCTGATTTGCGGCGGCGCAGACAGCTTCGTCGTCAAAAATGCAGTTGCCTGCCATGTTAACGCCCATGTCTGTGGGAGATTTATAAGGCGACTCGCCCAAAATCAGCTCAAACATTGTGTTGAGCACCGGGAATATCTCGATATCACGGTTGTAGTTTACTGTGGTCTTGCCGTATGCTTCCAAATGGAAGGGGTCGATCATGTTAACGTCGTTAAGGTCGGCGGTCGCCGCCTCGTACGCTACGTTGACCGGGTGCTTTAACGGCAGGTTCCAGATGGGGAAGGTCTCAAACTTTGCGTAGCCTGCCTTAACGCCGTGCTTGTGCTCGTGGTAAAGCTGAGACAAACACACCGCCATCTTGCCCGAGCCGGGACCCGGTGCGGTGATGACCACCAAACGGCGGGTGGTTTCTATATAATCATTCTTGCCGTAACCGTCGTCGCTGACAATAAGGTCAACGTCAGTGGGATAGTTAGGGATGGAGTAATGGTGATATACATTAATATTGTTTTCAGTTAAATGCTTCTCAAATTTCAAAGCGTTTGGCTGGTCTGCAAATCTTGTAAGCACTACGGACTGAATAAACAGACCGCGGTCGCGGAAAACGTCGATCAAACGCAGTACGTCCAGATCATAGGTGATGCCCAAGTCGCCGCGCACCTTGTTTTTTTCAATGTCGTCGGCGTTGATCACTATCACGATCTCGGCTTCGTCCTTTAGCTGCATCAGCATTTGCAGCTTTGAGTCGGGCTTAAAGCCGGGCAGTACGCGCGACGCGTGGTAATCGTCAAACAGCTTGCCGCCGAATTCCAAATAGAGCTTGTCGCCGAATTTTGCTATCCTATCGCGGATATGCTGAGACTGCATCTCCAAATACTTATCATTGTCAAATCCAATTTTCATATGGAAGCCTCCTGTTGAAAACCAAAATCAATTTATTTTAGCACGATTTTCGCCGTGAATAAGTATTCAAAAGAATTTTTACAAAATTTTAATTTTTTACTTCGCGTTTTTTACTTCGCGTTTTTTACTTCGCGTACTTAACGTCGGCTATTATGATTACGTCAGTGTTTCGCGAGACAGAATAGAGATACAAGAAGCTGTGAGGGCAATGAAAACGACGTTATGTTCGGGGTTCACGTATAAAAGTTGGCTGTCATTACGCGAGATAGAATAGAAATACCGGAAGCGGTGAGGGCAATGGAAACAACGTTTTGTTCGGGGTTCCCGTACAAAAGTTGGTTGTCATTACGCGAGACAGAATGGTTTTGCCGGAAATTGTGAGGACAAAAACAGAAATGTTATTGAGTGAACATAATACATCCAAATGTCACTATTATTGCCCTCAAAGCTTCCGGTAGATGTGTCTGTCTCGCAAAACAAAACATATCCAAACGTCACTCATATTGCCCTCAAAGCTTCCGGTAGATGTGTCTGTCTCGCGAAACACCGATGCGCACTATCAAACCGACATTAAGCACGCGAAGTAAAAAAATAAAATACTTGATTTTAGGGGGGAAAAGTAGTAGAATAGGGAGGATGTAATAAAAAGGGAAGTGTAGTAATGTTAACACTTGATAAGATTTATCACGCGTCCTATGTGTTAAAGGACGTTATCCGACCCACACATATCGTCAAGGCGGAAGGCTTGGCGGATGATTGCCATGTGTATCTTAAACCCGAGAATTTGCAGATCACGGGTTCGTTTAAGGTAAGGGGCTCGGGTTATAAGATATCTCAGCTTTCGGAGGAAGAAAAGAAGCGCGGCGTTATTGCGTGCTCCGCGGGCAACCATGCCCAGGGTGTGGCGCTTGCCGCTACAAAATACGGTATCAAGAGTCTGATATGTCTGCCCGACGGCGCGCCTATCTCTAAGGTAGAGGCGACAAAGGGCTACGGCGCGGACGTTTGCATGGTGCCGGGCGTGTATGATGACGCGTACAATAAGGCGCTGCAGCTTCGCGACGAAAAGAACTATACCTTTATCCATCCCTTTGACGACGAAAACGTTATCGCGGGTCAGGGTACCATCGGTATTGAAATATTAAACGAAATGCCCGACGTTGACGCGGTCATTTGCGCTATCGGCGGCGGCGGACTTATTTCCGGCGTGGCATGCGCTATCAAGAACCTCAACCCAAATATCAAGGTCTACGGCGTTCAGGCTGAGGGTGCTCCGTCCATGTACGAGTCCATCAAGCAGGGCAAGCCCGTGGCGCTCGATAAGGTGTCCACCATCGCGGACGGTATCCAGGTAAAGGAGCCGGGCGAGCATACTTTTGAGTATGTGCAAAAGTATGTGGACAAGATCGTCACCGTGTCCGACGACGAGATCGCGTCCGCAATTTTAAAGCTGATCGAAACGCAGAAGATGATCGCCGAGGGCGCAGGAGCTGCTCCGTTGGCAGCGGTAATGTACAATAAGCTGCCGATCAAGGGTAAAAAGGTAGTGTGCGTTGTCTCGGGCGGTAATATCGACGTGACAATTTTAAACCGTGTTATCAAGCGCGGCTTGATCATGAGCGGCAGACAGCAGACCCTGTGCATTGAGCTTCAGGATAAGCCCGGTCAGCTTGTTGCGGTGTCTCAGATCATCGCGGAGAGCGGCGGCAATGTTATCTCAGTCCATCACGAAAGAGCAGGCGAGGGCACCGACGTCACCGCGGCTTATCTGCGTATTATAATTGAAACAAGAAACTTTGATCATGTACGTCAGATTTCCGACTCACTCAAGGCAGCCGGATTTAAATTAGTGTAAAGGGGTATTTAATCATGGAAAAAATCTACACAAAAAACGCACCCGACGCTATCGGACCTTACTCGCAGGCGGTCAAGGCAAACGGACTGGTGTTCACCTCCGGTCAAATCGCCATCAACCCCGCAAGCGGTCAGGTAGAAGCGACAACTATTGAGGCGCAGACCGAGCAGGTATGCACAAATCTCAAAAACGTGCTGGAGGCAGCCGGCAGCAGCTTGGATAAGGCTGTCAAGACCGTGTGCTTCTTAGCCGATATGAACGACTTTGCGGCGTTCAATGAGGTATACGGCAACTACTTTACCGGAAAGCCCGCTCGCTCCTGCGTAGCGGTCAAGACCCTGCCCAAGAATGTGTTGGTCGAGGTCGAGGTAATCGCCGAGGCGTAAAAGTTGAGGGAGCTCCGTTTTGGGGCTCCCTTAAAAAACGCTTGACATATACCCTGTGGGGGTATATAATGAAGTCAAAATAGGTTAAAATATAAAGCAGGTGGGTATATGTCAAACGAATGTCAGTGTCATAAAACAAAGCACCGTGACGAAGCGGAAGTCAAAAAGCTCATCAACCGCCTTAACCGTGTGGAGGGGCAGGTGCGCGGTATTCGCCGCATGGTGGAAAACGACGCGTACTGTACCGATATCTTAGTGCAGGTGGCGGCGGCGACCGCCGCGCTCAACGCGTTCAACCGCGAGCTGCTGAGCAATCATATCCATACCTGCGTAGCGCAGGATATCCGCGACGGCAAGGACGAAACTATCGACGAGCTGACGGAAACTCTGCAAAAGCTGATGAGGTAGGTGATTTTATGGAGCAATACAGCGTTGGCGGAATGAGCTGCGCCGCGTGCAGCGCAAGGGTGGAAAAAGCGGTGTCGCAGGTTGAGGGCGTTACCTCATGCTCGGTCAGCCTGATGACCAACTCAATGGGCGTTGAGGGCAGCGCCAAGCCGGAGGATATCATCAGCGCCGTTCAGAACGCCGGCTACACAGCCGCTCCCAAGAGCGCCAAAACAAAAAGAACCGCGCCGCAGGAGGACGCTCTGCGCGACACCGAGTCGCCCAAAATACTTAAACGGCTTATAGCCTCGCTCGGCTTTTTGCTGTTGTTGATGTATATTTCAATGGGGCATTCCATGCTCGGTTTGCCCGTGCCGCCGCTTTTAGACGGTAATCACGTGGCGTTAGGCTTGGCGCAGCTGCTGCTTGCGGCTATCGTGATGGTAATAAACCAAAAGTTCTTTATAAGCGGCTTTAAGGGAGTTTTACATCGAGCGCCCAATATGGACACGCTGGTGGCGCTCGGCTCGGGTACCGCGTTTGTGTACAGCACGGCGGCGCTGTTTTTGATGACGCAGGCGGTAATGCAACAGGATATGGCAGCCGTTCACCGGTTGTCGCATGAATTCTACTTTGAGTCAGCCGCCATGATATTAACGCTGATATCGGTGGGCAAGCTGCTGGAGGCAAAGTCCAAGGGCAGAACCACCGACGCGCTCAAAAGCCTGATGAACTTAGCGCCCAAAACAGCTGTAGTGCTGCGCAACGGTACAGAAACCGAGGTCGGCGTTGAGGAAGTGCAAAAGGGCGATATTTTTGTTGTGCGTCCGGGCGAGAGTATCCCCGTTGACGGCGTGGTGACAGAGGGCATTACCGCCGTGGATGAATCCGCTTTAACGGGGGAGAGCATTCCCGTGGATAAGGAGCCGGGCAACGTTGTGTCCGCCGCCACTGTAAACCGTTCTGGATATATCAAATGCCGCGCTACCGCGGTAGGAGAGGACACCACACTGTCGCAGATAATCCGGATGGTCAGCGACGCGTCCGCTACAAAGGCTCCTATAGCTAAGGTAGCGGATAAGGTGTCGGGTGTATTTGTTCCGGCGGTCATAGGAATCGCTGTCGTGACCTTTATTGTGTGGCTTATTGTCGGCGCACCGCTCGGCACGGCAATTGCAAGGGCTATTTCGGTTCTCGTCATCAGTTGCCCCTGCGCGCTCGGCTTGGCAACCCCGGTCGCGATAATGGTCGGCAGCGGCGTAGGAGCGCGTAACGGTATTCTGTTCAAGACCGCCGTGTCGCTGGAGGAAACCGGCAAGGTCAAGATAGCGGCTCTCGATAAAACAGGCACCATCACTCAGGGCAAGCCCGTGGTGACGGACATTGTCCCGACGAACGGTAAAGAGGAGGAGCTGCTTCGCCTCGCCGCCTCGCTCGAAGCAAAAAGCGAGCACCCCTTGGCGCAGGCGGTTTTGGAGGAAGCAAGGAAACGCGGCGTTGAGTTGTGTAATACACAAGAATTTACCGCGCTGCCCGGACACGGATTATCCGCAACCGTTGACGGTGATTTATTAAAGGGCGGCAACCGCGGTTATATCGAACAGTTTTGCGCTGTTTCCCCAGACATTGCTGAACAGGCGCAGACGCTGGCAAGACAGGGGAAAACCCCGTTATATTTCTGTAAAGGAAATAAACTACTCGGCATTATCGCTGTTGCGGATGTGCTGAAGCCTGACAGTAAACAGGCGGTCGCAGACCTTCGCGCTATGGGTCTGCGCGTAGTTATGCTGACGGGCGACAACGAGCAGACCGCGCAGGCAATCGGCAAACAGGCAGGAGTTGACGAGGTTATAGCCGGCGTCCTGCCCGACGGAAAACAAAGCGTAATAGAACAGCTCAGGCAGCAGGGCAAGGTGGCTATGGTCGGCGACGGCATCAACGACGCGCCTGCGCTGACTACCGCCGACGTAGGGATAGCAATAGGCGCGGGTACGGATGTGGCTATCGAAGCCGCCGACGTTGTGCTGATGAAAAGCCGTTTGAGCGACGTTCCTGCCGCTATCCGTCTCGGCAGATCAGTGCTGCGCAATATATATGAAAACCTTTTTTGGGCGTTCATTTATAATATCATAGGTATTCCGCTTGCAGCCGGCGCGTTTATGTCTCTGCTCGGATGGCAGATGAACCCGATGTTCGGCGCTGCGGCAATGAGCCTGTCAAGCTTTTGCGTAGTTACAAACGCGCTGCGGCTGAATTTTAAGAACATTTACAAGCATAAACCGACAGCGGCAAGGGAAGCCGAGCCGGATGTCGTCAATACAAAACCGGAGGATGATGAAATGAAAACAAAAATCAATATCGAGGGCATGATGTGTCCGCACTGTGAAGCAAGGGTCAAAGCCGCGCTCGAAGCGATCGAGCAGGTGGAGTCAGCCGAGGTCAGCCACAAGAAAGGCACAGCCAAGGTTAAGCTGACGCAGGACGTTCCCTTTGAAACGCTGAAATCAGCGGTAGAAGAAGCCGGCTACAAAGTAGTGGAATAATTTGAATATTTTACTCGCCTCCGTCCATA
>CAMHCD010000038.1 GCA_946183545.1 uncultured Clostridia bacterium | reverse complement strand
GAGCTCTACCGCTTGGTGTTCGCCCTCGGTGTGCGCAACATCGGGCTAAAGGCGGCAAAGCTGCTGTGCGAGCAGTTTGCGACCGTTGATGATATAATGAACGCGGAGGAGCAGGATTTTGAAGCGATCGAGGGCTTCGGCGGAATAATGGCGAAAAGCCTTAAGACCTATTTTTCGCTCGACAGCACACGCAGCCTTATAGAGGAACTGCGCGGCCTCGGGTTAAAGATGAAGCCCTCCGAGCAGAAGCCGAAGGGCGGCGTGCTGACGGGCAAGACCTTTGTGCTTACCGGCACACTGCCAACAATGAAGCGCAGCGAGGCTTCAAAGCTTATTGAGGCTCACGGCGGAAAAACATCGTCATCAGTATCCAAAAAAACCTCTTATGTCGTTGCCGGAGAGGAAGCCGGCAGCAAGCTTACCAAGGCGCAGTCGCTCGGTATTACGGTTATTACCGAGCAGGAGCTGTTGCAAATGCTGGACAGATAGTTAAAAACGGAACTCACTTCAACGCTCTCCTTTCGGGGGGCGTTTTTGTTTTACGTATAAACCGACTCTTGTCCGCATATGTATTATAAAAACTGATACCAAACGGAGGAATAGCATGTGCATGATAAATGACGACAAAAGATTGCGGCAGGCTGCGGCTTGCCTTGAAGAAGGACTGTATGAGGCTGTGCTGCGTCATGAAAGCAGGCTAAGCCGAACCGTGCGTGAGATCCGCCTGCGGCTCGATAAACCGCTTGCGGCGGTGTGTGCCGACGGAGCGCTGTACTTTACCAAGGGCGGCAGGCTGACCTTAGATCCCCGTGATGATCCGCTGATCTGCACACGCGCCGCAATTGACGCCACCGTTAGGAAAATCTGCGACTACTCGCTGTACGCAAGGCAAAATGAGCTCAATCGCGGGTTTGTGACCGTTGCCGGCGGTCACCGCGCCGGAATCTGCGGCACGGCGGTAACAGAGCGCGGCAGAGTGGTCAACGTGCGCGGCATCACATCGGTTAATCTGCGCGTAACAAGGGAGTTCGAGGGCTGCGCACGGACGCTGCTCGATCATGTAAGAGCGTCGGACGGGCTGCTGATTTGCGGAGAGCCGTGCAGCGGAAAAACTACGCTGCTAAGAGATATAGCAAGATATATTTCTTTAAACAAATATTATAATGTTTCCGTAATAGATGAAAGGGGAGAGCTGATGGGCAAAACCGTAAACGGCGCGGCACAAAATGAACTGGGCTTTTGCGATGTGTATGACGGCTATCCAAAGCCCGAGGGTATAGCTCAGGCTATCCGCAGCATGTCGCCCGACGTGGTGGTGTGCGACGAGATCGGCTCCTCCGAGGACGTCGAAGCGCTGCGCCTGTGCGCCTCCTCCGGCGTAAGGGTGGTCGCCACGGTGCATGCCGCAACGCCGCGGGATCTGCAAAACAAGCCTGCGCTTAACGAGGCTCTGAGGCTCGGAGTGTTCCCAAACGTTGTGTTTCTAAAGGGCAGAGGGGACGCAGGAGCTGTTGCCCGCGTTATGAAGGGAGGCGAGGCGCTTGCTGCTTAAGCTTTGCGGATGTATTGCGTTTACGCTTGCGGGGCTGACGGCAGGGCTACTCCGTTCCAAAAGCCTGTACGCAAGACGGCAGTTTTTGCGGTCGTTCATGGTGTTTTTGCAGACGCTTGCCACAATGCTTCGCTACCGTGCCGAGGATATTTTTACACTTGTTCAAAGCGCGTCAAAAAGCGCCTCGCTCCAGTCGGCGCAGCCTGAGAATCATTTGGATTTTACTCAGTGGTGGCTGCGGCAAACAGAGGCAATGCAGCCGCCAAACGCCCTGCAAAATTCTGATAAAGAATTATTATCCGCTTTCGGCTCTCAGCTCGGAGCGTCTGACACAGAGGGACAGCTGCGCCACATTGAGCTTTACCAAACGCTTTTTGCAAAGCAGCTAAAGCAAGCGGAGGAGACCCTCGCCCAAAAATCAAGGCTGTACCGCACGCTGGGACTGTTCGGCGGTTTGTCGGTAGGGATAGTGTTGTTATAGAGAAGGACGTGTTGATCATCAACGTTGAACTGATATTCAAGATCGCGGCGGTCGGGATAATCGTGGCTGTGTTGTGTCAGCTTCTTATACGCAGCGGACGCGAGGAACAGGCTATGCTGACGTCGCTTGCAGGGCTTATAGTGGTGCTCACGCTGATAATAACGCAAATCAGCACCCTGTTTAGCACCATCAAGCGGCTGTTCGGGTTTTAATGAGCATACTGTCATTAGGCGCGCTGGCGGTCACGGCGGTCACGGCGATGCTCTTTTTAAAGCCGAAAAACGGAGAAATAGCCCTTATGCTCGGCATAGCCGCGTCAGCAGTGATTCTGCTTTCTCTGCTCGGAAACGCCGGGACGGTGATCCGCCAAATCAATCAGATCGTATCGGCAGCAAACGTCAACGCCTCGTATCTCGTTATAATGTTAAAGGTGGTGGGCATCTGTATCGTGACGGAATTTACGGTAAACACCTGCCGCGACGCAGGCAGCTCCGCGCTGGCAGGCAACGTGTCTCTTGCCGGAAAGCTGTTGGTGACGGTGACCGCTTTGCCGCTTTACACGGATATTCTGAATACGGTATCGGGAATGTTACATCAATGAAGATAAAAGCTTTTTTCATCACCATCGCGGTCGTCACGCTCGTTTTGTGCGCGGTCACTCCTGCCCGGGCGCTCGAATACGATTTGTCGGGTATTTACAACAGTCTGTCGGACGAGGCGCGCGGCAGTCTTTTGTCTATAGGTGCAGGCAGCGCCGATCCCAACACCTTACAAAGCCTTACTCCCGAGTCGATTTTCGGTCAGATCGGTACCGTTGCGTCACAGCAGGCGGCGCAGCCGCTCAGGGCGCTGATACATATCACCGCCGTGCTGCTTATAGGCGCGATGCTGTCCGCCTGTCACAGCTCCCTGTCAGCGGAAACGGGAGACCTCGTCAACACCGCAGCCGCGCTTTGTATAAGCGCGGCGGTAGCGGCTCCTGCGGTCGGCGTTATTGAGCAGGCTCAAAACGTCATTCTTGCCGCGTCAAATCTTATGCTCGCCTATGTTCCGGTCATGGCGGTGCTGTTGGCGGCAGGGGGCAGCGTTGCCGGAAGCGGCAGCTATTACGCCTCGGTGCTGCTGACCGGTGAGGGCGTGGCTCAGCTTTGTTCAAGGGTTATAGTGCCGTTTTTGAACATGTTTTTGGGTCTCAGCATCGTGGCCGGAGTTACTCCGCAGGTGCGGCTCGGCGGCGTGACGGCAATGGTTTCCCGTATCTTCAAGTGGCTGCTCGGCTTTGCCATGGCTGTGTTCAGCGCCGTCATAGGCGCAAAGCAGCTTTTGTCAAACGCCATAGATTCAGCGTCGGGCAGAGCCGTCAGATTCGCCGTCAGCTCATTTGTGCCTGTAGTCGGCGGAGCGCTTGCGGACGCGTATAAAACCGTTCAGGGGAGTATTGGGCTGCTCAAATCCGGCGTTGGAGTTTTTGTTATCCTCGCCGTGGCGTTCACCTTTTTGCCGGCGCTGCTTCAATGCATGCTGTGGGCGGTTGCCCTGCATGTGGGCAGGCTGAGCGCGGAGGTGCTGCACCTGCCTCAGGCAGGCAGACTTCTTGACGGCTTGGCAGCGGTGTTTTCCGTGCTCATTGCTCTGCTGTTGTGCGTTACGGCAATATTCATAATCGCCACCGCCGTAGTGCTGCTTACGGGAGGCGGTGCGGCATGAGCGGCTTTTTTACGGCGGCTGCAACGGTATGCGCTTCGGGAGTCGTTTGCGCGCTGTTGTCGGCGTTTGTCACCGACGGCAGCATGAAGCGCGTCCTTTGCCTTGTTATGGGAGCTTTCATGGTCTGCTCGCTTATCGTACCGTTTAAAAACGCTCTGTCCTCCGTAAGCTTGGAGCAGGGCGAATATCCCTCCCACAAAGAGCTGACCGCCACAGCGGACGAGGCGGTAAACCGCGAGGTGCTGACTCAGACAAAGGAAAACCTGCAAAACACCCTGACCGGTCTGCTGCGGCAAAACGGCATTGCGGTCAACGAAACCGAGGTGGTTTTGGCGCAAGAGGAAAACAACCGAATAATCATAGGCAGCGTTTGCATATATATTGGTGAAGAATCGGCGGACAGCGCGTCCGAAATAACGAGCCTTACGCGCCGGCATTTCGGCATAACGCCCGTCATTTACACGGAGTAAGCATGAACGAAAAAATCAGGGAACAAATGAGCAGCCTGCTGCAAAACAGCCGCCTGCGCCGTTTGGCTGTGGCAGCAGGCATTATCGGAACGGCGCTGATAGTAGTGTCAAATCTAAGCGGCTTTGGAACGGACAGGGAAGGAGATGATCGGATCTCGGTAACAACGTACAGTGAGCAAATAGAAGGAGATCTTGAAAAAACCATCGGCGCTATACAGGGCGCAGGCAAAACTCAGGTGCTGCTTACCATGGAAAACGGAGTTGAGTCCGTCTACCTAAAGGACAGCGCCACAAAAACAAAGGAGATCCAACCGCGTATCCGCGGCGTGCTGGTGGTATGTGAAGGCGGTGACGAGCCGTTGGTGGTGGAGCGCGTTACCGAGGCGGTATGTAAGGCGCTGAACATATCAACGGCAAAAGTATGTGTTACAAAATTATCAGAATAAGGGTCGGTCGAATTATGAAATTTCAAAAGAAGCATTTGGTAGCCGCGGCGCTGGTGTTGGCGCTTGGCGCGGCGGTATATGTCAACTGGCAGTTCGGCGCGTCCGGCGCGTCAAAATCCTCAAAGGAGCTCGGCGCGGCGTCGTATGTAAGCGCCACTGTAGGCTCAACGGGCGACGAGGCGGTCACCACCGCAAAGCTCGGCGAAAAGCAAAAGAGCTACTTTGCCTCCGAGCGCAACAAGCGTAAGTCTATGCAGGACGCGGTCATAGAGCGCGCCAAGGAGGTGTTCGGCAACGATCTGTCCTCCGGCGAGGAGGTTAGCGCCGCGCAAAAAAGCGTTGCGCAAACGCTCAAATTCTTTACGCTTCAGGACAGCATCGAAAGCATCATCAAGGCAAAGGGCTTTTCGGAATGTCTGTGCACCATGAGCGAGATGGGCGTTACGGTCATCGTACCGCAGTCGGAGCTCGACGACACCGCCGCCCTGCTCATCGACGACGCGGTAACCTCGCATTACAAGGTCAGCTACGATAAAATATCCATCGTGGGAGCGTAAGGCGACTATCGGTTAACTATTATCAGTGGATGCCGGGGAAAAGGGATGCTGTAAGCATCTTTATTTCCCCGGCTAAATCACATATATTAAAAAAACACTTTACACAATCTCTCTTTTACGCTATAATAGTTTGTATAAGAAAAACAATTTTATTTCCATGCGGAAAGGAGAAAAAGTGAAAAATATGAAAATCTTAAAAAAATCAACGGCGTTTTTGCTTACGGTCGTGCTGCTGTTGAGCCTGACCACTGTGACGGCGTTCGCTACAACGGGACCAATGACAAAGGACAACGAGCTGGAAGAAGAAGCGATTATCTCTTTGTCCGATCCTAAGAATTATGGTGTCTTCTATGACGGCGAGACAGTCGACAACACCGCTTTAAGCGGCGCGACTTATGATTTAGCATCAAACACCCTGACGCTTGACAACGTGCGGTTACCGGAAGCGATTCTTTCCTTGTGGTATGTCGGCGACGATTTCAAGCTCAATATCAAGGGTACATGCGAGCTTGCCTGCATACACTTCGGCGACTACGGCTACGGCAGCAGCCTGTGCATCACCGGCGACGGCACGCTGACGGTGGTCGGTCAGGTCGGGGAAGTGAACGAAGGCATCATCGCCGGCGGTTCGGGTGTGCACCAGGTGTGTGTAGACAAGAGCGTTACCCTGCATTACACCGGCCATGCATACGCTTTTTATGCGCAGGACATATCCGACGAATACGCCGATACCATCTTCATGGAGGACGGCAAGCCGATGCCCGGCGCGAAAAAAGGGGAGTATTTAATTCCCTGCCTCGTCGAAAAGCTCGGGCTCATTTTGGGACAAAGTGAGATCGATTATGACGATTACCCGTGTATAGTGGATTATCTCCTTACGCGTGCCGATGATCCCGACAACGTGTATGCTGCGAATCTGGAAGAAGAGGACGGCACGGAATACTATGCCGTCAGCCGCTATCACTATTTAGAGAGCTATGACGCGTATATGATGGACGGCGACTTCGGCGAGTACTGCGTTGATCGGGTGGAAAAGGACAAGCTGGAGGAAAGCGGTTATTCCTTTGTGACCAAGCCGGCTAAAACGGATGTATCGTTTATTGAGGATAAAAACATTCCCTCTGCCGGTATCCGTTCCTATCTGCTGAACAACGCAAACGATCCGGATGGCACATATGTTGCCGTTCCGCTGTATTCTGATACGGACAGCGGCAGCAGCGACGAGGAACGAACTGTTCTCGGTTATGGAATCCACCGCCTCATCCGCAGTGAAAAGGATGGATTATACGAAGACGATCTGAGCTTTGAGCTAAAGTATTACTATTCCGTGTCGACCATGCAGGAGAACGGCTACAGCTTTGTTGATACCACCGAAGAAAAGAAACGTCAATTAAAGGTATGGCACACAAATGAATTTGACAGCGAGGATAACTGGCAAAGCGACCTTGATCTGATCAAACGAAGCGGCAGTGACGATAAGTATGTTGTCGGCAGTACCTATGAGAGTTCATGGGATGATCCTAACAGCGGGGAAAAAGTGGTTGAGCGCGGTATGTATCTGAACAAGGTGCATTATGACAAAGCGCACAATGCTTATTATATCAACGGCGAGGCGGAAGAGGACGGCGAGGACGTCATCTGTATCTCAGACGAGGCTTTTGGCGCAAGCGAATTCTCTTATGATACATACATGCTGCAGGGACATGTAACGAAGTTCTTTTTCTCTCAAAACAATAATCAATACGGCATAGATTACGGCTATATCGTTTCCAAGGAAGGCGACAACAAGCTGTATGCCGCGCAAGAGCTTTGGTATGGGTACGATACGGTCGGCGAACCGGACGAGTATGCTATTTATGAGCTGAAATGGAATGAAGACCGCAAAATCTACATAGGTACGTTTATTGAATACTATTCGGCAGAAGATTTTAAAGCAGCCGATTATTCCTATGTGGAAACTGAACAGCCCGTCGCCTTTGAGTATAAAAGAGAGATCTGGGGTGCTTTGATGAGACTGGCTGAGGACGAGAGCGGCAATCGTTATTTGTGTTTTATGGGTGATGTATATCGTTATGACGAGAATAACACGACCACCGTCTTCGGCAAACATTATTATAATCTCAGCGAAGCGGATAAGGTGGATATCGATCCCGATAGCCTGTCCGATGTGTGGGGACAGGAAAGCCACGGCGTCTATTATTACTACCCCGAAGGCAACGGATACCACCACATCGGCACAGGCGGCGGTCAGACCGAGGTACTTATAGGCGACGTCAACGGCGACGGCGTGGTAAACGGCGCGGACTCCGGACTTTTGGCTCGCTATACCGCGGGCTGGAAGGGCTACGAAAGCAAGATCAAAAACATGGCGGCAGCCGATATCAACCGTGACGGCAACATCAACGGCGCGGACGCAGGTCTTTTGAGCCGTTATACCGCAAGCTGGAAGGGCTATGATAAATACATTAAAACCGTAACGGTATGATGAGATAATAAAGGAGTAAACAGTATGGCAAATGAATCAAGAGCATTCCGTATGAATCCGGATATGGAGCTGGAGGATCTGGTTACTTACGTGGGTAACTTCCTTCAGGTAGAAAAGGCAATGGAGATACAGTCATCACCCACCACCGACGGCTATGTGCTTCAGGCAAGCCAAAAAGCCGACGGCTGGAAAACCATCTCGGGTACCCGTCTGGCTATCACCGTTCACTTTATGCTGGTGAGCGACGTGCTCAACGTCACCATCGGCGAGGGTCAGTGGTCGGATAAGATCGGCGCGGGCGCGGTCGGCTGGTTTGTGGCGTGGCCTCTGGCGGTTTCCGCAGGCATCGGCGCGTTCCGTCAAAAGAAGCTGCCCTCCGAGATCTTCGCAACCGTTGAAAAGGGCATAATCCTCGGCGGCAGACAGGTAGCCATCTACGGCTCCGGCGCAAAGGTAGCCGCAGGCATGGTGGTTTGTCCTCAGTGCAAAACGCAAAACAGCGATTCCGCAAAGTTCTGCAAAAAATGCGGCGCAAAGCTCAAAAACAATTGTCCCCACTGCGGAGCAAAGCTGGAGCAGGGCAGCAAGTTCTGTACCGAATGCGGCAAATCCGTGGAGTAATCGACTCATAAGGAGTGAATGATATGGCAAATGAATCAAGAGCGTTTAGGATAACGCCCGACATCGAGCTTAAGCAGCTGGCTGAGTATGTCGGATATTACCTTAAAAACGAAAAAGCAATGGAGGTTCAGTCGGCTTCCGCTCCCGAAGGTTACGTAATTCAGGCGAGCCAAAGAGCAGACGGCTGGAAGACCGTTTCCGGTACCCGCATGGCTGTTACCGCCTATTTTATGCCCACGGCAGAAGTGCTCAACGTTACAGTAGGCGAGGGTCAGTGGTCGGACAAGCTCGGTGAAAGCGCCGTCGGCTGGTTTGTGGTTTGGCCGGAGGCAGTCAACGCAGGTATCGACCCGCAACGCCAAAAGGCTTTGTCCGCCGATATATTTGCTGCGGTTGAAAAGGGTATCGCCCTCGGCGGTCAGCAGCTTGCCGCGTATAACGCAAGAGCCAATCAGCAGCCCGGAGTGACGGTCTGTCCCAATTGTCAAACGAAGAATTCGGACAGCGCGCGCTTCTGCAAAAAATGCGGCACAAAGCTCCAAAACAAATGCCCAAAATGCGGCGCTCAGCTGTTTCCCGACAGCCGCTTCTGTATTGAATGCGGAGCCGTAATCAATTGATTTTATATTAAATATTCAATGTCATTCCGGCGTTATGTTCGGGATGACATTTTTTATTCCGCCTTTACTTTTCATCATCACTGTGTTATAATGAATATAACTACAATCTTTGTAAAGTTGGTATATTATGTGTGAAGAAAAATCCCCCAAGACCCTGACCCGCAGCGAAGCCAGAGAGCAGGCTTTTATGCTGCTTTTTTCCCGTTCGTTTGACAACCAGCCGCTTGAAGAAGCTATCGAGGACGCGGACAAGCTCTTTGAGGGCGGCGTATGCGCCTACGCCCATGCGGTAGTAGCAGGCATAGAGGCAAAGCAGGACGAAATAGACTCAAACATTACACGCTTTTTAAAGAAGGGCTGGACGCTCTCGCGCATTTCCAAGGCGTCGCTTGCCATACTGCGCCTTGCGTTTTACGAGATAACTTATCTTGACAACGTTCCCAACAAGGTGAGCGTCAACGAGGCTGTGGAGCTCGCCAAGAAATATACCATCGACGAATACCGTTTTGTCAACGGCGTTTTGGGCTCTTATATAAGGAGTCTTGAAGCTCCCAAAGAGGCGTAAAATGTATTACTTAGGCATTGATACCTCAAACTATACCACCTCCGTTGCGCTTTATGACAGCGGCAGCGGCACGGTGCTGCAGCAAAAAAAGCTGCTTCCCGTGCGTGAGGGACAGCTCGGACTGCGCCAGAGCGACGCGGTGTTTCACCATACCGCGCAGCTGCACTCGCTGTTTGCGCAGCTTGTGCGCGACATCGACACAACCAAAATCGCCGCCATAGGCGCGTCGTCAAGACCGCGCCCTATAGACGGCTCCTATATGCCGTGTTTCACTGTGGGACAGAACACGGCAAAAGTTTTATCTGCCGCGCTAAAGGTGCCGCTTTATGAGTTCTCTCATCAGGAGGGGCATATCGCGGCGGCATTGTTCAGCGCGGATAAAACCGAACTGTTTGAACAGCGCTTTATTGCGTTCCATGTAAGCGGAGGCACTACCGAGGCGGTGCTTGCGCAGGGCAGGGGAGACGGCTTTGACTTAAAGCTTGCCGCAAAAACGCTCGACCTTAACGCCGGTCAGGCGATAGACAGGGTAGGGCTAAAGCTCGGGCTTTCCTTTCCGTGCGGAGCTCAGCTTGAACAGCTTGCGCTTAAAAACACCGAGCCCGTTCGGGTTCGCCCGACGCTCAAGGGCTGCGACTGCTGCCTTAGCGGAGTTGAAAACCGCTGTCAAAAGCTGATCGACGAGGGCAGACCCGCGGCTTATACAGCGGCTTACTGCCTTGAATACATTCGTCAAACGCTCAGTCAAATGACCGACAGACTGCTTGAAAAATACGGTGAACTGCCGCTTTTGTATGCAGGCGGCGTGATGTCGAATTCTATAATCAAAAATTCTTTTACAGAAAAATACAATGCCGCCTTTGCCGAGCCTCAGTTTGCTTCCGACAACGCCGCGGGCATTGCCGTACTATGCTACAGAAAGGCTTTAGATGTACACTCCGAGTTATGCTAAGCCGCAGGTACTAAGCGTATCGCAGCTTAATTTTTACATAAAATCTCTTATAGATAACGACCCAAGGCTTACCACTGTGTTTTTGGAGGGTGAGATATCCAACTTCACCTGCCACAGCCGCAGCGGTCATCTTTACTTTTCCCTAAAAGACCAAAAGGCGGTCGTCCGCGCCGTTATGTTTGCAGGCAACGCGCGTAGGCTGCCCTTTATGCCGGAAAACGGAATGAAGATAATCTGTCACGGCCGCGTGACTGTGTATGAGCCGAGCGGACAGTATCAGATAATTATTGAGGACATGCAGCCTCAGGGCGTCGGCGCTCTGGCGCTCGCCTATGAGCAGCTAAAGCGCGAGCTTGCCGCCAAGGGCTTGTTTGATCAAGCGCACAAAAAGCCGATTCCGCGCTTTCCGGATACCGTCGGCGTTGTTACCTCGCCCACCGGTGCGGCGATACGCGATATCCGCAACGTCATCGGCAGGCGTTATCCGCGCGCAAGGATAATCCTGTGTCCCGTGTTGGTTCAGGGTGAGGGAGCCGCGCCGCAGCTTGTAAACGCCGTGGAGCAGCTCGGTCAAAACCGCCTGTGTGACGTTATGATAGTAGGCAGAGGCGGCGGCTCAATGGAGGATCTGTGGGCGTTCAACAGCCGTGAGCTGGCGTATGCCATCTACCGCTGTCCCGTTCCCGTTATCTCAGCCGTCGGTCACGAAACCGACTTTACCATCTGCGACTTTGTTTCCGATCTCCGCGCACCCACTCCCTCAGCCGCCGCTGAGCTTGCGGTGCCCGACACCGCCGAGGTGACGGCTCATCTTATCGCAAAGCTGCGCGCGGCAGGCGCGTCTGTTGACAGGCGCCGGAACTCCGCGTTCAACCGTGTTGCCTCCGACGGCAACCGCGCTTATGACGCTGTTGTTCGGCAACGCTTGGAGCCGACTATGGCTCAGTGCAGCGCACAGGTGTTGCGGCTGCGTTCCGCTGCCGTACAGCTTGCGCACGAGACCGAAAAACGCCTTGTGGCTGCGCAGTCAAAATTGCAGGAGCTCGACCCCGACTTGATTTTGAACCGAGGCTACGCCATGGTGGAAAAGGACGATCAGCCTGTTAATACCGCGTCCGCTTTAGAGCAGGGCGATTTTGTTACACTGCGCTTTTCCGACGGCGTAAAACACGCAACAATAGGTGAATGATATGGCGTTTACACATCTTCATGTTCATACCGAATACAGTCTGCTTGACGGCGCGTCACGCATAGACGGGCTTGTTAAAGCAGCAAAGCGCAAGGGCTTTGACTCCCTTGCGATAACCGACCACGGCGTAATGTACGGCGTGGTTGACTTTTACCGCGCCTGTAAAAAGGAAGGCATAAAACCAGTCATAGGCTGTGAGGTCTATGTTGCGCCCAAGTCGCGCTTTGACAAGGCAGGCTCCTTTACGCGGTACTATCACATGATACTTTTGTGTGAGAACCAAACAGGTTATCAAAACCTTATAAAATTAGTTTCCCTCGGCTTTACCGAGGGCTTTTACGGCAAGCCCCGTGTGGACGACGCGCTGCTCGAGCAGTATCACGAGGGCTTGATCTGTTTGTCCGCGTGCTTGGCAGGCGAGGTGCCGCAGCTGCTGCTCAACCGCGATTTTAAGGGAGCTAAGGAGCGTGCGGAGTATTACCGCGACCTGTTCGGCAGGGACAATTATTTTATCGAGCTGCAAGACCACAGTATTCCCGACCAGCGGCGCATTATCCCCGATCTGGTGCGCATAGCGGAGGAAACGGGGGTAGGTCTCGTCGCCACCAACGACAGCCATTACACCGAGCGCGAGGACAGCCAAACGCACAGCATATTGCTTTGTATCCAAACAAACTCCACGGTCAATGACGATAACAAAATGGAATTCCGGACCGACGAATTCTACCTAAAGACCGAGGAAGAAATGCGCGAGCGTTTTTCGGCGTATCCGCAGGCGCTTGAAAACACCCATAAAATCGCCGAACGGTGCAACGTTGAATTTGTTTTCGGCGAGCGCAAGCTGCCGCGCTTTGACGTGCCCGATAACGAAAACCACCTCGACTTTTTCCGCCGTCAGTGCTATGACGGTCTGCGCCGTCACTACGGAGAGCAGCCGGATAAAAGTCTTATCGACCGCCTTGAATACGAGATCGGCGTTATCGACTCCATGGGCTTTGTGGACTATTACCTCATCGTCAACGACTTTGTGCAGTTCGCAAAATCCCACGGCATCCCGGTCGGTCCCGGACGAGGCTCCGGCGCGGGTTCTCTGTGCGCCTACTGCGTCGGGATCACCGACATAGACCCAATCAAATACGATCTGCTGTTTGAGCGTTTCCTCAATCCAGAACGCGTCAGCATGCCGGACTTTGACATCGACTTTTGCAAGGAACGCAGGGGAGAGGTAATAGAATATGTTGTCCGCAAGTACGGCTCCGACCGTGTGGCGCAGATCATCTCTTTTGGCACTATGGCGGCGCGCGGCGCTATCCGAGACGTAGGACGAGCCCTCGGCGTGCCTTATGCTACCGTCGATACCGTGGCAAAGCTCGTGCCGTTTGAGCTGAATATAACCATCGACAAGGCGCTTGGCGCAAGCCGCGAGCTGCGCCAAATCTACGAGAGCGACGAGCAGATACATCAGCTGATAGATATAGCAAGGCAGCTTGAAGGTATGCCGCGCCACGCCACCATGCATGCGGCAGGCGTGGTGATCACCGACAAGCCCGTGTCCGATTATGTGCCGCTCTCCAAAAACGACGACAATGTGGTGACTCAGTTCACCATGACCACCTTAGAGGAGCTCGGACTGCTCAAAATGGACTTTTTGGGGCTGCGCAACCTCACCGTTATCGACACCGCGGAAAAGCTTATTAAGCCGGCGCATCCGGAGTTTGAACACTCGCAAATAAACGAGGACGACCCGGAGGTGTTCCGTATGATCTCCTCCGGTCATACCGAGGGTGTGTTCCAGTTTGAAAGCCAGGGCATGAAAAACGTCCTCACGCGTCTAAAGCCCGAGGCGATGGAGGACTTGATCGCGGTGCTCTCGCTCTACCGCCCGGGTCCCATGGACAGCATACCCACCTACATCGACTGCCGCCACAATCCCTCGCATATCCGCTACAAGCACCCCTCGCTGGAGCCTATCCTGAACGTCACCTACGGCTGTATCGTATACCAGGAGCAGGTCATGCAGATATTCCGCGCGCTTGCGGGCTACAGCCTCGGACGAGCCGATATCGTTCGCCGTGCCATGAGCAAAAAGAAAAAGGACGTGATGGAGCGTGAGCGCGACATTTTCATCAACGGTCTGACCGATGAAAACGGAAATGTGCTGGTTGAGGGCTGCGTGCGGCGAGGCATTGACGAAGCAGCGGCACGCGATATCTTTTCCGAAATGGAGAGCTTTGCTTCCTACGCCTTTAACAAAAGCCATGCCGCCGCTTATGCCGCGGTGTCATATCAGACCGCGTGGCTCAAATGTCACTATCCAAAGGAGTACATGGCGGCGCTTCTGTCAAGCGTGCTCGATAACCAGAACAAATTAGCAGGCTACATCGCCGAATGTAAGCGGTTGGGTATAACCGTGCTGCCGCCCAACGTTAACGAAAGTATGCAGGGCTTTTCCGTCAGCGGCGGCAACATCCGCTACGGGCTGCTCGCCATCAAAAACTTAGGCAGGCAGTTCATCGACGAGATCATCCGCGAGCGCAGGCTCAAGCCCTACCGTTCGCTTTACGATTTTTGCAAGCGGCTGTACGGCAAAAACATGAACAGCCGCGCACTGGAAAGCCTGATAAAATGCGGAGCCTTTGACGGTATGGGAGCTAACCGCCGTCAGCTGCTCAGTATCAGCAAGGCGGTGCTCGACGACGTGGAGTACGACGCAAGGCATAACTTGAACGGTCAAATATCCTTCTTCGACATGGAGGGCGCGGACAACGCGGCTTCAAGCGTAGAGCCCGAGCTGCCGCCCTTGCCCGAGTTTCCGCGCGACGATCTGCTGCAAATGGAAAACGAGATCGCGGGCATGTACCTCAGCGGTCACCCAATGGACGATTACTCCGAGTTTGCGGCGGCTATCCGTGCCGACAAAACAGGCGCGATCCTGCGCAACGAGGGCGGCAAATACCGCGACGGCGCAAAGGTGACGCTTGTGGGTATAATCTCCCGCGTTAAAAATCAGATAACAAAATCCGAAAAGCTGATGGCGTTTATTACCTTGGACGACCGCTTCGGAACAATGGAGGCGGTGGTGTTCCCGAATGTGTACGAAAAATTCGGCGCGTATCTTAATGAGGGCAACGCCGTTGTAATGCGCGGCACGCTCAACTTTAAGGAGAACGAGGAGCCAAAGCTGCTGTGCGATACGGCGGAGAAAGCACGCACTAATGATGAGTGTAAAAAAATGGGCAGAGTCCCGGCGCAGCAGCCGCCAAAGCCGAAGGCGCTGTATCTGCGGATAGACGACCTCGACACCGACCTATACCGAAAAGCCAAGCGCGTGCTCGATATATTTGACGGCAGAACGCCCGTTATCTTCCGCCTTACAGCTTCCGACCGGGTGGTAAAAGCCCCTCAAAGCATGTGGGTGGATTTAAACGACGTTATGATCGGCGAGCTCAAATATCAGCTCGGCGAGGAAAACGTTGCGGTCAGATAAACTAACTCCCCAAGGGCATAAAAGTTATTTGAACGCCATGGTGAAAAACCGCATGGTTAAGCCATTTTTACATGGTGTTCACCTCAAAAACAAAATGAACACCATGGGGAGTTATTTGAACATCATGGTAATTTATGTCGCGGGCGACAATTCACGCCGCAGGC
>CAMHCD010000037.1 GCA_946183545.1 uncultured Clostridia bacterium | reverse complement strand
GAATCGCTGATATCCTCGTTTACATGGAAATTCACCTCCATGGGAAGGTAGGTGATTCCGTCCTTGGTATAAGGCTCCTTGACGGATATTTTGGTGATTTTTCCCTTGTAATTGTTCGGGTCAAAGCCTACTGCCTGATCGCTGTCTACCGTTGCCGCCGAAACCGCCGGCAGCATACCTAAACACAGACACAGCGACAAGAGAATCGCCAATAATCGTTTTTTCATTTGAAGTACCTCCTATTTTTTATTTTTATCGTTTTTCGAGCCGGCAATAATGGAAACGACCGCGATAGCGATACCTCCCACGAAGCATGCCAGCCAACTGTGCTGATAGCTGCCGGCAAGCGTTCCCCAGACGATCATTACGCCCACGGAAACGATCGCGATAATGGGAATGAGAACCTTTAATTTCATAAACTTTACCTCCTTTTTGATTTTTATATTGATGAAGCTTATAACTTCAGATCGACTATTTTTCCGATTTGAAATCATCCTGCAAATCGTTCAGCTCCCTGACCTGTTTTTTGTAAACCGAATACAGGATAAGCCAGATAACAAAGAACGCTGCTGCCTGTATCGCAGCTATTATCAAGGTTTCAACAATGCCGCCTACCCATCCGAGCAGATACGAGATCGGGATAAACAGCAGTACGATCAAAGCGCAGTGCAGCGCCGTGGCGACCGCTAAAGGCAGCCGTTCAACTTCATAAAACGACATTCCGGCAAAGCACGCCGCGCCGTATAAGCCCGAAAACAAGCTTTGCAGCAGCATGGCAACAACGCCGTTGCCGCCTGCTATATCAAGCAGTTTTGAAGAAGCGAAAGTCACTCCGCCCGTGTCAGAGCTGCCCGTTAAGATCGCGATCACATTTCCGATAACGATACCGAGCAAAAAGCCGATGAGAGCGCTTTTCAATGTTTTCTTTAACATAGATAGCCCTCCTCTTGCGACAGTTTTTCTTTGATGACAGGAATATAACGCCGCGACGCCCATGTTTCCATGCCGTTTTCAAATTCGATACGGAGAGTGCCGACGATCGTAAAATCATACTTACTTACCATTTTAAGGTTGATAATTTCAAAGCGTGATATCCTCAGAAATGTGCGGCTCAGCTTTTCTTCAAGGCTCCTTAGTGTTTGCCTCGCGTGATATTTGCCGTTAACGGTAATAATACGGACGTCCTTTCCGTCGGCAGAGATAAAGATTATCTCCTTTTCGTCGATCACGCTCGTACAATCATTTTGGTCAAGCGCGATCAGTTTAGGGTTCTCGCGCTGTGTAAGGCTCTCTATCAGCTTATTGACCTGTGCGTCACGCTCGCGGGCGCGGATCACAATGTCAATATCATGAATTTCGTCCGCCTCGAAACGTACCTTTATTTTTTTCACGCGGCACACCATCCTTTCTCTGTTTTTTTAGCGCAGGGTGAAGGCATGACCCGGTTCGTCGCCGGTAGTATTGACAGTTTATACAGGTTGGAGCCGTCAGATACAGCAACTCGCACCACGGCTGATGCTCTCGTCCGTACTTTACACGGCAGTACCGACAGGCAAAAAAGGAGCATTCGCCTTGAATGGTGTATTCGGGTAAGGGTTTATTAATTAGCATAGCTAAACTCCGTGTGTTGTTTAATAAAAAAATTATAGCAAATCACTAAAAATGTATCAATAGATTTGGCATAAGCGGTCTGTGGAAAGGAACAAACGGTTATCTCATTATGGAATATCAAAAAAATAAGCCGACCAAATGCCGGCTTATATTTTATTATTTGTATTGAATCCGTAACCGATTATAAATCTATCGTCGCGCAGGTTGTCAAGCAAAAAAGTCTGCGGCGCGTCGGCGCTGTAGTAGTTTAGCGCGGTCAGCTCGCCTGTTTCATCATCGCGGTAAAGGCAGTAAAAATGGATCCCGTCGGTGATCTTGTTGTTCCAGGTGCAGACAATTGCGATGGAGTGCGAATCCAGCGCCTGCTTAAAATCCGAACAGCGGCGGTAAATTTGGCACGGCACGCCGTGAAGCTTAAAATATCTGTCTAACTTTTTTGTCTTGGTGCCGAAGCGTCCTCCCATGAACGCTAAACGCAGCAGCTCCGCGTCATTGATAACGTCGGTGACCGGCTGAGGCTGACCTAAAAACCGCATGACGTTATAAACCGCGGCGATCCCGCAGCCAACATCGCGCAGCTCTTTGCCCGCGCTTCCGTAACGCAGCGAGGCGACGGGCGCTTTTGTTTGTCCGTAAATATATGTATCAAACCCTTTAGCAGCCTCTTGGTTTTCCCGATATCGCCGCGCTATTCCCCTGCGACCGAAAAGCTTCATTTCATCACCGCCCGTATAGTGTGTTATATAATACATCATATCATTTTGGGATAAAACTTGCAAGCTAAATCAAAACCACCCGTTCAACGGGTAGTCAGACTGAAGAAAAAGTCGATACGAATAGATTTATATAACAACACTTGACAAAGGCACCAAAGCCTCCTTTACGAAAGGAGGTGTCACGGCACTCGTGCCGTGACGGAGGATTCCCATGGCAGATGGTTTCCAATCACGTTAAACATTACCCGATAAACAATACGTTTGACATATCGAATTAAAGCGGACGTATAAGAAATAACGGCACGTGAGAATCCTCAGTCACGCCGCACAGCGGCGCGACAGCTCCTTTGAAAAAGGAGCCTTTCCCATGTTTGCGCAAATTAAAACATAGTTTTTCGACAAACTGGCTACCTGCTCAACGGGCAGTTTTGATTTACAGTGATTAAGCGGCTTTATTTGTCCCTTGATCTGCTGAACGCGGCGGCTATAAGGCTGAAGGTGACGGCAGCGGCTATTCCTGCCGCGGTGCTTGTAAGTCCGCCCGTCAGGATGCCGAGCGCGCCGTCCCGGCGCAGAGCGTCCCTTACACCCTCAGCCATCAGATTCCCGTAGCCGCTGATAGGCACCAGCGCGCCCTCTCCGCCGGCGTTGACTATAGGCTGATACAGACCCAACCCTCCCAACACCAAGCCTGCCAAGACAAAAGCGGTAAGTATACGTGCAGGGGTCAGTGAGGTTTTGTCTATGAGGATCTGTCCGACGGCGCAAATCAAACCGCCGAAAACAAACGCGTTAAACCATTGCATAACATTACTCCTTAATTATTTCTGTACTTAGTATTCGCGGAACCGAACAGGTCATGCAAAAAATGTGATAAAAAACTGAATTTTTCAAAATCCCTCTACACATTCACGTACTTTTGTGTTACAATTAACAATGTATAATCAGATTACTATGCGATAGGAGTGATTTTATGGTAGAGGTTACCAATCTTACCAAACGCTACGGCAACCTGACGGCTGTGGATGACATCAGCTTTAAGGCGGAGCCGGGCGTTATTCTGGGTTTTTTGGGTCCTAACGGTGCCGGAAAATCCACCACAATGAATATGATCACAGGCTATATATCCTCCACCTCGGGTACTGTTACTATCGACGGTTACGATATTTTGGCTGAGCCCAAGCAGGCAAAGACCAAAATCGGCTATCTGCCCGAGATACCGCCGCTGTACATAGACATGACCGTGCGGCGCTATTTGGAGTTTATGTTTGACCTCAAGCGTGTAAAGCTGCCCAAGAAGCAGCATATCGACGAGGTCATGCGGCTTGTGCATATAACCGACAAGGGCGACCGTATTATCAAAAACCTGTCAAAGGGTTACAAACAGCGTGTGGGCTTTGCGCAGGCGCTGCTGGGAAATCCGCCGGTGCTTATCTTGGACGAGCCGACGGTAGGTCTTGACCCCAAGCAGATAATTGAGATACGTAACCTTATCCGCAGCCTCGGCAAAAAGCATACCGTGATCTTCTCCTCCCATGTGCTGTCTGAGGTTTCCGAGATCTGTGACCGCGTGCTGGTGATCTCGCACGGAAAAATAGTTGCGGACGCCAAAACCGACGAGCTGGCGGCAACGCTGTCCGGAAGTCTTAAGCTTTCTATGATCATCGAAGGAAACAGCGGCGACGTTATAAACGAGCTAAAGAAGATCCCCGGCGTTTCCGGCGTAAAAAAGCAGCGTGATCTGGAAAACAACGCGGCAAAGTACACCCTTGAATACAAAAAGGATACCGACGTCCGCCGTGATGTGTTCAACGCCATGGTTCGCATCGGATGTCCTATTTTGGAGCTGCAGTCGGGCAACGAGAGTCTTGAGGCAATGTTCCTCCGCCTGACAAAAGAAAAAGGAGGTAGATCCTGATGGGCGCAATTATCAAACGAGAGCTGTCCTCGTACTTCCGTTCGGCAACGGCGTACGTGGTAATGGGCGTGTACTTTTTCTTTTCGGGCTTGTTCTTCTATCTGTATTGCTTCCGTTCCAATTCGAGCAGCCTGTCCTATGTGTACGCCAACATGTTTTACATCATAATGTTCATCATTCCGATCATAGCTATGAAGACGTTTTCTGAGGAAAAGCGGCAAAAGACCGATCAGGCGCTGCTGACCTCGCCGACCAGCCTGACCGAGATCGTACTCGGCAAGTTTTTGGGCGCGTTTATTCTGTTTGCCATTTGCTGCTCTGTTTTCCTGTTGTACGCGGTGGTGATCGCTTTCTTTGCGCAGCCGCAGTGGTCGGTGATTTTGTGCACCTTCTTAGGCTTGCTGCTGCTTGGCGGATCATTTATCGCCATCAACGTATTTATTTCCTCGCTGACCGAAAGCATGATCGTTGCGGCTGTTGCCGGAATGGCAATCGGTCTGATCATCGACATGATGACCTATTTTATCAGCATGATCTCGGTAACATGGATCACCGATATTTTGCAAAAAATCAACTTTATCAATTACTATCAGAATTTTACATACGGTATTTTAAGTATAACCGATATCGTCTTTTTCCTTAGCGTAACGGGTCTGTTCCTGTTCTTTACCGTGCGCGTTTTGGAAAAAAGACGTTGGAGCTAAGGAGGTACAGACATGGATAATCAGGAAAAAACCACGGCTGTGCAGGCTCCGGAGGAAACCGCGGAGGTAAAAACCACAGCCGAACAGACGGCTCAAGCCGCTGAGGAAGCAACTGCGGAAACACCCGCAAAGACTAAAAAAGCTAAAAAGCCGAGCAAGCTGAAAAGCCGCAAAATACGCCACGGCGCTGTTGCCGCCGCCATTACCGCAGTGGTCATCGCGCTGGTGATCGTGCTCAATATCGTGGTTGGATTGCTGGTAGACCGCTTCCCCAATTTAAAGGCGGACTTTACGGCTAATCAGGCTTACGCCGTTCAGGACGACACCAAGGAGTACTTAAAGAACCTTAAAAAGGACGTCACCCTGTATATACTTTTTACAAAGCAATCGTTTGAATCAAACGGCGAATACTTTGTACAGGCGGAAAACCTGCTTGAAAAAATGGAAAAGGAGTCGGACGGAAAGCTTAAGGTCGTATATAAGGACACCTCCACCGACCCCAACTTTACCAAAAAATACAATAATGTTGACTGGACGTCCAAAATGAACGTCGGCATCATCGAGTGCGGCAAGCAGTATAAGGCGCTGTCGCTCGACGACTGCTTTACCTACGACGAGGAATACGCCGCTCAGGGTATGTATAAGTACACCTCCACCACCATCGAACAGGCGGTGGTAAAGGGCGCGCTGTATGTTACCACCGAAGATAAGGTTATCGTAGATGTTATCACCGACTGCCAGCCCGGCGAATACAAGGGCGTAACGACCCTCCTCAACGACAACGCTTATCAGGTCAACGAGATCTCGCTTATTTCCAAGGATCCGGAAAAGGACGCTGACTTTGTGCTGCTGTTTGCGCCGTCGGTAGACTTGGACGAAAACCAGGTCGATAAGCTTTCCAAGTGGCTCAAAAACGACGGAAAGTACGGCAAGAACCTGATTTATGTAGCAAATTCCCAAACGGTGAAAACTCCCAATCTCGACGTGCTGCTAAAGGATTACGGCATGGCGGTCAATTCGGGATTCTTGTTTGAAACCGATCCCAACCATCTGCAAACCGGAGCGAACAACTACACCTTTATTGCGGATTACACCGATAAATATGTAGAGAATCTAAAGAACCCGAGCATTCCCGTCGTTGTCAACTTTGCTCACAGCATAGACATCAAGGACAGCTCCGTTGCTTCGGCGGTGCTCAACACCTCCGACCGCGCCGGGATCGAGCCTATCGACCACGACGATAATTGGGATTACAACGAGGCTGTAAAGGGCGAGGCGATACCGATCGTTGCCGAGGGCGTACAGGCAAGCGGCGACAACACCTCACGCGTAATTGCCTTTGGCTCCGACAGAATGCTGCTTCAGGAATTCATGCAGTACAACAGCTTTAACAACGCAGCGTTCATCATGAATATCTTCAACACCATCTCCGAAAAGGAGGACGATTCGGTCGTTATCGAGGGCAAGTCCATGGAGGCTACCGAGCTCGGCATTACCGACGTATCCTCAACAGCGGCGGTATTCGTCATCTTCGTCATAGTTATCCCGATCGGTGTTATCGTGCTGGGAATCGTACTTTGGCTGCTCAGGAGGAATAAGTAATGAAAAAGAAAAGGACACTTATACTTGTTCTGATCGCCGCTTTGGTGCTGGTCGGAGTTATGCTGCTGCTGATTTTCCTGCCCAAGGGCAACGGCGACAATAAAAGCTCCACCCTCGACGAGGGCGTTGCCATGAAAACCGCCACCGACAAAAACGGCATGCATCAGGCGGTAGTCCAGACCGAGCCTAACGGCGAGATCAAAAACAACAGCTACGGCACGCTGATAGACTACGTGCCGGCTAAAATCAAGAGCATGCATATCGAAAACGCAAAGGGTACGCTGGATCTGGAGGCAAACACACCAAAGGGCGAGGCGACCGTATATACCCTTAAGGGCTACGAGGATTTCGGTATCCAAAGCGGTATTCCCGACTCGGTAGCCAACGCTGCCGCCAAGCTCGAATTCACCAAGGTCGCTTCTTTGGACGGCAAGGATAAAAAGGAGTTCGGACTTGAAAATCCCCGTGCCACCGTCACGGTAACATACCTTGACAAAACAAAAGCCAAGTTTATTGTGGGCAGCGACGCTCCTCAATCCGCGGGCACATATGTCCAGTTCGGTACCGAGGGCACTATCTACCTGTGCAGCACCGAAACCGTCGAGCCGTTCACCCTTGGTCTGAACGACTATATGGATCTGAACATCAATAAATCGGCGGAGGATACAGACAACAGCAAGCTGAGCTCCGTCACCATCTCGGGCAGCGGCTTTAGCAAGGAGATCGTGCTGGTTCCAAACGACAACCCCAACAACGACGCTTCCTACCGCATGACCGCTCCGTTGGATTGTTACGCCAACGAAAACGAGAGCAGCCTGATAGAGGGCGGCTTGCGCGGACTGTATGCCGACAGCGTTGAGCTTGTGAACCCGTCAAAGGATCAGCTCAGCAAAATCGGTCTTGCAAATCCCTACGCCAAGGTAGAGGCGGTTTACCCCGACCTTACCGTAAAGCTGCTCGGTTCCAAAGCCGACAGCGACGGCAAAACCTATGTGATGGAGGAAGGCGGCAAGGTCGTCTATAAAATCGGTGCCGACAAAGTGCCCTGGGTCAATACGAGCTATGAAAAGCTTGTGTCGGAATATGTACTCAAGCCCACCATGACCGCGCTGTCAGGCGTAAGCGTCAAGACCGATAAAACCTATGACTTTACGCTGAAAAGCGAGACCAAAACCACTACCGACGACGCCGGAGAGGAATCCACCGCTACAACCACAAACGTCAGCTACGGCAGCAAGGAACTGGAGCTCGGCGATTTTACGAGCTTCTACGACGCGCTGACGCTGATCAAGCTTGACAGCCCCAACGCCAAGAGCTACAGCGGTTCTCCCGAGCTTAGCGTGACCTACACCTACACCGACGGCAGCACCGACAAGGTCGAGTTTTACGCCTCCGGCAGCGAAAAATACGTAGCTGTGTTAAACGGAAAGACGATGGGCAACTGCTACAAGGCTGACGTCACCCGCGTGCAGAAGGAAGTTAAAGAAGTGATCAAATAAGGTTTGATCTCAAAAGATAAAAAGGAGGTCCCGTGCCGTGAAAAAATTGATGATAGCAGCGGCATGGAGCCTTGTCGCGGCGCTGTTGCTGTGCGGCTGTGATTTCCTGCTTGAGGACATAAGCGTTATACAAAAAAGCGGCTCGGCACAGCAGCAAAAGCAGGAGCGCGACGAGAAAAAGAAAACCATCACCGGCAGGGGCTACGCCTGCCTGACCGACCCCGACGAGCAGGACGCTTACGCCGCCCTGGATATCGCGGCAAATCAGCTTGATCCGCAGGATTTTGACATAAAAAACGGCAATGGCTTTAAAAATTTCAGCGACATAATCGAGTTTTATAAAAACGATAATCCTCAGGCTTTTTGGTTAAAGGACGACGTCTCCTACAGCTATATCGACAACGGAGACACCGTTACGATACAGCTGGGCTTTAAGCTGAAGGGCGACAAGCTGAAACAGGCTAAGGAAAAGCTTGACAGCAAGGTAAAGGCTATTACAGACGCCGCGCCTCAAAACGGCTCCGATTACGAAAAGGAGCTGTACGTCAACGATTATCTGGTAGACCACTGCGTATACGACGAAGCGGCGGTCAAATTGCATGAGGACAGCAAGATCCGCGGTCACGAGCAGGACGCCTACGGCGCGCTCGTTGAGGGCAAGGCGGTATGCGAGGGCTATACGCGAGCCTTCCATCTGCTTTGTAATAAGCTCGGCGTTTCCTGCGAGGTCATCGAGGGCAACGCAGACGAAGAGGATGAGGAAACAGGCAAAAAGCAGAGCATGCCGCACATTTGGAACTGTGTGCAGCTCGACGGCAACTGGTATCATGTTGACGTTACCTGGAACGACGATAACCACGGCGATTTTGCCGACGTTTACACGCGCCGTTACTACTTTTTGAACCTCACCGACGAGGACATCAAGCGCGACCATGTGATCAGTCCGCTGTACGGCGAGCCTAAAAGCGATGATGTTTTCTATAACGACTATGTGCCAAAGTGCAACAGCACTTATTATAACTACTTCAAGCTCAACTGCCAAACGCTGACTTCTCTGGACGACGCGTCCAACGTCATTGAGGCGATGACTCAGGCGGCTGCGGGGCAGGAAAGCTATTTCGACTTTTTGGTGGACGGCTCGCTTGATTTTGCCGACACCAAAAGTCAGCTCGCCGAAGGGGTGGGCTACCAATGGATAGAAGAGGCAAACAGCAGCAACGAAGCGCAGATCAGCACAGACTGTTCGCTGTGCGCTTTTGAGGATCGCAGGTTGATAACCTTTTTGCTGAATTATGAATAGAAAGGTAAGATTGGATGAAATACGATGTAAAACAGCTTCCGCTGATTTCCAACAATCAAATAGCCGACGGGATATTTGACATGCGGCTGGCGTACAATGCCGACGAGCTGCCCGTGCAGTGCGGTCAGTTTGCGCATGTGTATGTGCCCGGCAAGACCCTGCGCCGACCGATCTCCGTCTGTGACGCTGCCGACGGTGTGCTGCGGCTGGTGTATCAGGTCAAGGGCGAGGGTACGCGCATAATGTCGCGGATGAAGGCAGGTCAGGACGTGGACGTGCTTTTTCCGCTCGGTCACGGCTTCACCGTGGAAAGCGGCAAACGCTATTGTCTGATAGGCGGAGGCATCGGCGTGCCGCCCATGCTCTACACCGCCAAACAGTGCAAGGCTCCCTTGGTCATCACGGGCTTCCGCAACAAGGACTTGGTGATCCTGCAAAACGATTTTGAGGCGGCAGGAGCTCAGCTGCTGCTGTGCACCGACGACGGCACGGCAGGGCAAAAGGGATTTGTCACCGATCTGCTCAAGGAGCATTTGGATGAGGTGGACGAGGTCTGCGCCTGCGGTCCCACTCCGATGTTAAAGGCGATCGCGCAGGTCTGCGCGGAGGCAGGCAAGCCCTGTCAGGTGTCTTTAGAGGAGCGTATGGGCTGCGGTATCGGCGCGTGCCTGGTCTGCGCGGTCAAGGTGCGCAAGGACGGACAGGAGATCATGCGGCATGTTTGCAAGGACGGTCCCGTATTCAACGCGGAGGAGGTAGTTTTTTAATGGCTGATTTATCTGTAAATGTGGCAGGCGTTGCCTTTAATAATCCGTTGATCGCCGCTTCCGGTACCTTCGGCTTCGGCAGAGAATACGGAGAATTCTATCCGCTCAGTGCGTTGGGCGGTATCTCCTGCAAGGGTATCACGCTGGAGCGCCGCGACGGTAATCCGCCGCCGCGTATCGCGGAAACTCCCTCGGGTATTTTGAACGCCGTAGGACTGCAAAATCCCGGCGTGGATGTGTTTATTAATGAGGACTTGCCGTGGCTCAAACAGCAAAACACGGTGGTCATCGCCAACATCGCCGGCAACACTCCCGACGAATACTGCCAAATGGCAGAAAAGCTCAGCGCTACCGATGTGGATATGATAGAGCTGAATATCTCATGCCCCAACGTCAAAAACGGCGGCGTTCAGTTCGGAACGAGCTGCGAGTCGGTTGAAGGTATCACCTCCGCGGTACGTAAGCACTGCACAAAACCGCTGGTGGTAAAGCTCAGCCCCAATGTTACCGACATCGCCTCCATCGCCAAGGCTGCGGAGGCAGCCGGAGCGGACGCGGTGTCCATGATAAATACCCTGACCGGTATGCGTATCGACATCCGCACACGCCGTCCCATAATCCACAACAATACCGGCGGTCTTAGCGGCGCGGCGGTATTCCCGGTTGCGGTCCGCATGGTTTGGCAGGTAGCCAATGCTATATCCATCCCGATCATCGGTATGGGCGGTATCTCCACATGGGAGGACGCTGTGGAAATGCTGATGGCAGGCGCTGCCGCGCTGCAAATCGGCACGGTTCTGTTCTCCGACCCTTATGCTCCCGTCAAGATCACCGAGGGGCTGAACCGCTTCCTCGATGAAAACGGCTGCAAGAGCGTTACCGAGCTGACAGGCACCGTAAAGCCTTGGTAAATAACGCGGAATAAATACAAAAATAATAACAGCTCCCGACCATATGATACAGTCGGGAGCTGTCGGTTTTTAAAAATTACTCCTCCGGATACACCGCGCGTTCGCCGCCGATGTATTTCGGTCTTGTCCTTGCGGCAAGCAAAATAGCGCTGCCGATGTGATCCATGCTCAGCCGCACGGGTACAGCTACATGCTTTAGGTGCATGCCTATAAGCGTTCCGCCTATGTCAAGCCCTGCGTCAGCCTTTATATGCTCCAGCGCGACGGGGTTTTTAAACGCCTTATACGCGGCTGTGGCAAACGAGCCGCCTGCCTTTGGCTGCGGCATTACGCAAACCACCTCAGCGTCGGGCACGGCTTCCTTTTCGATTATTATAGCGCGGTTCAAATGCTCGCAGCACTGCGCCGCCAAATACACTCCGTTTTCGTTGAGCGCGTCGCAAATGCCCGTAAAGACCGCTTCAGCGGCGTCAACGCTTGAGTTTTTGCCGATCACGCCGCCGGTGACCTCGCTGGAGGAACAGCCGACTACCATGATATCGCCGGGTTTCAGGTTTGCCGCAACGCACAGCTCCTGAGCCGCACGGTTGGCTTGTTTATACAATTCCAAATTCATATTATCATCTCCGCTACATAGTATAACACAGTCGGAGCAAAAAATAAAGAGGGCGGCCAAATTGACCGCCCCAAAATTTATTTATCGTTAATTATTTAGCGTCAGAGCCGCTTTCAAGGAACTTGTAGATGCCTGCCGCAATAGCCGCGCCTACCAGAGGACCTACGATGAATACCCACAGCGAACCCAGAGCCGCGCTGTTGCCGTTGAATGCCGCGACCAAAGCGGGACCGAAGCTTCTTGCGGGGTTAACAGAGGTACCGGTCAGACCGATGCCGAGGATGTGGACCAGTGTCAGTGTAAGACCGATAACGATGCCGGCAAAGGAACCGTGGTTAGCCTTCTTGGAGGTTACTCCGAGGATAGCCAGAACGAAGATGCAGGTCAGAACGACCTCAACCAGCAGACCGGCAATTGCGTTTTCGCCTACTCCTGCCAGACCGTTGGAGCCGAAGCCGCCGGTCTGATCCTTAACGTTGCCTAAGCCGAAGATAGCCGCCAGAATGCCCGCACCTGCAAAAGCGCCCAGGCACTGGGAGATGACATAGCCGATAAAGTCAGCTACGCTCATGCCGCCGGAGATCAGCACGCCGAGGGAAACGGCGGGGTTGATGTGACAGCCGGAGATGTTGCCGATGCTGTATGCCATTGCGACGATAACCAGACCGAACGCGAGCGCGGTAAGGATGTAGCCGCAGCCGTTTTTGGCGTCACAGCCAACCAGCATTGCGGTTCCGCAGCCTAAAACTACCAGAACCATTGTGCCGAGGAACTCGGCGATGTACTTTTTTGTTGCTTTCATAAAAATCCTCCTTGATATTTTTTCGGACTTGTGTCCGTTCGGGGTTAATTCCATAATATAAATATAACACACTATCTCGCACATTGCAAGTGGTTTTGTATTACATTTTTTTATTAGTTTTTCATAAAAAGAAACAAATTTATTTCAAGCAACATTTTGCGGAAAAACCTATTGACAAAAGAGCTTTTCCGTGTTATACTTTATTTAGTTAATTAGAAAATTATCTAAATAACTAAAACATAGACCGAAGGAGGCGATCGGAATGGGTGACGTATGGAAGGCGCTTGCCGACCCTACAAGGCGTGAGATCCTTGCGATGCTGCGTAAAGGGGACAAAAACGCAGGTGAAATAGCCGACGCGTTCACTATTTCCAAGCCGTCTGTCAGCAATCACCTTAATATTTTAAAACAGGCGGATCTGGTCGACGCAAAAAAACAGGGTCAAAATGTAGTTTATTCATTAAAAACAAGTGTGTTTGAGGACATGCTTCAATTGCTCTCGAGCCTTGCGGGCAGAGAGGAGGATGTATTATGAAAAAGTATTGGTTGTTAGGTTTATCTGTTCTCAACGCTGTGGCGTCTGCTGTGTATATAGCCTGTTCGTCGTGTACCACCGTGCCTATCCACTGGAATATCTCGGGTCAGGCGGACGGATTTATGCCCAAATGGTTTAACATGGTTTTGCCGGGCATTGTTTTGATAATCGGTATTTCGCACGTGGTCGCCAAAATGATTATGGAAAAAAATCAGGATAAAAACATCCGCTACGCGGATAAAATAATGCTGTTCATGTTTTTGATGATGACAGTTATATCGTGGCTGTTTTTGTCGCTCAGCATGAACAGGGTCACGCAGCTGGGAGGTATTGTCAACACGGTAATTTTGATGATCCTCGGCGCGGCGTTTGTGTTTATCGGCAATATAATGCCCAAGATTGCGCAAAACGGATGGATCGGTGTACGCACCGCCTCCACTATGTCGGACGAAAACGTATGGCGCAAAACAAATAAGCTCGGCGGCTATTTAGGCGTCGTCTGCGGCTTCCTGCTTATAGTGTTGGGCGTTGTAAACGCCACCTTGGGACGCGAGGACACCCTGCTGCTGTTCGTCGGAATAGGACTGGTGCTTGTTATGGGAGCAATAATTCCGACCGTGTACGCGGTGATCATCGCAAAGAAAATAAAAACAAATAAGAAATAATTATCGGCTGACGCTTGCGGTTGCAGACGTCAGCCGTTTTACTTTATGTTATGCTTTCCAGAACAGATATAAGGCTTTGCGCGGAAAAACGGGTATCCGCGGCAAACGCAAAATCAAGCTCCTCGTTGTTTTCATAGGAGTGCTCTATCTCCTTTGAGTAGCGCTGCGTTAAAAGCAGGGGATCGGGCTTTGGCTCTGCGCAAAGAGAATGTCCTATTACCAAGTAGGCGCAGATCATCCGTCGGATGCAGCCAAGCACATCGCCGTCGTTTATCGCGTTGAGGTAGTAGCGGTACAGATAATACAGCCCAAGCCGCTCAAACAGTCCGTCATACGGCGTAAGGTCAATGCTGTTATCAATAGCCCTGCCCCGCAAAATAAGCCGCTTGTTGTCGGCGTGCATATAGTCCAGCGTGTCAAAAAAGTCGAATATAAATCCAATATCCCGCGGCGCTTCATTGTCGGTAATGACCGGCGTATCGGCGCCGTTTAGATCGTCGCTGAGTTCCGAGTTCAGGCGCAGACATTCAATAAGGCGCCGCGCAAACGGCAGGCTTCGGTCTTGCAGTATATCGGCGGATTTTTTACGCGCCGCCAGCAGCACGCGCATCAGCTCCGCGTCGTAGTCCTCGCAGGCTAAGCTGTCGGGTGTTTCGTTAAGCTCGGCGTAGGCGTTATCCTCCGCCAAAATAAGGCGCGCCGCCTCGGGACAGGCAAAGCTCAGCGTGTGCTCGGCAAAGACCGTGTAGTCGGCGGTGATGCGCGGAAAGTTTTGGCAGGTGCGGCACAGGTGTTCCTCACCGAGCTCCGTGTAAATATCGCACAGCATGTCGCTGTTCCAAAAGGGACATTTGCCGTTTTGCAATACAAAAACGCGGTCGCCGTCCTCATCGGTCACGGTAAGCCGGCGGAGCTTGTCACCCAGTTCACCTTGCACGGTGTTGTAAAACGCTTCGGTGCCGCTGTCCACCACCACGTCCCAGTCCTTGCAGCAGCTGTCGGGGCACAGGTCGGCAATGCAGCGGAATTTGTCATAGTAGGAAGGATAACGGTGCGTCATGTTGTCCACTCCAGCGTGGTCAAAAACTGCTCGTAAGCGTCATCCCAGCCGTCGATGGCGTTCACGCCGCCGCCGTTGACGCTGCGCAGCTTTGCGTCGCTTTCGGTCATACCGGAGGTAAACAATTCGCCTGCGGTAATGTTAAAGCCGCACTTCTGTGCGATTGCGCAAAAATCATCTACGGCGTTATCGCTGCCGCGGGTAGAGATAAGCTGTTGCTTAAGCTCAGGGTCAGCCTTGGCTGCCTGCAAAAGTCTGTTGAGCTCATGTTCGATCATATAAAACCTCACTAAAAAATATAAGGAACGAAAAACTCGTTCCTTATGATAACGGTTGTGTTATGTTACTCAATCGCGCTGTCGAGGTATTCCATAAGCTCCTCGTCATCCTTCTTTTGCTTATCCTTTACGAATAAAAACGCGGTTACTGCTGCGGAGATTGCTGCAACAAGGGAAATAATGCCGACGACCCAGAATAGTTTTTTGGTTCTCATAATTGACCTCCATGCTAACTTATTTTATTTTAGCCAAAAAATATGCTACTACATATATATTCTAAACAAAAATTGAACAAAAGTCAATAGAGAAAAACAAAAAAAGCAGAGAAAACTCTGCTTTTAAGGTTACACATATGTAGCTTACGCGGAAGCGTTAAGACGCTTTGCGAGAGCGGATTTGCTTCTTGCTGCAGTATTCTTATGAAGAATACCCTTTGCTGTTGCCTGGTCGATCTTCTTGATAGCAAGACGAACTG